>JAGCPW010000014.1 GCA_017965495.1 Eubacterium sp.
ACCTTTGCACTCGCACACATTGTATACGTAGTTACTTAATATTTCTTTGCCGTACTCTGTGTGCAAAACTTCAGGATGGAACTGTATAGCATAAAGTTTCTTTCCCTCATCCTCTGCTGCTGCCACCGGACAATCTTTAGTATGTGCAATCACCTTAAAGCCAGGTGCTGCTTCTTTTATGTAGTCAAAGTGACTCATCCATGTCACTGATTTTTCAGGTATGTCAGTGAAAATCTTTGAGCCTTCGTCAAAGAAAGTTTCAGTCTTTCCATATTCACGTACTGGGGCTTTTTCTACTGTCCCACCTAAGATGTGCTGCATAAGTTGTGCACCGTAGCAAAGACCTAGCACTGGAATCCCTAGTTCAAAGAGTTCCTTAGTGTACGTGGGTGAATCATCTTCGTAGCAGCTGTTTGGTCCGCCTGTTAAAATGATTCCCTTTGGATTCATCTCTTTAATCTTTTCGATATCTGTTTTGTAAGAATAGATTTCACAATAAACTCCAGTCTCACGCACGCGACGCGCCACAAGCTGGTTATACTGCCCTCCGAAATCAATTACTATTACTGTTTCTCTCATCTTATCTCCTTATATTGTATATCTTTTTTTATTTAAAATTTTTCTACAGATTTTCTCTGCATTATCAAATCCATCTGATTTTAATTCCCTTGCAGACTCTCTAAGCGCTTTTGGAAATGCTTCACACATTTCATCTAGCATATCCATTGCAATTCCAACACCTATCGCTGCATCTTTGGCGGCCTGCTCAAAAGATTTTCTTTTAATTTTCGTAATGTCTTTTTCACCACCTATATTAAAAGCCATCATCGTGTATTCATCATACACATCTGTGCTCACAATATCATACGCAGGAGCTAATGATACTGCTTTTAAATCTTTTGAATACACTAGAGAAATATTTTTGATATGTCCATCTGTGTTTCCTATAAGATAGTTAAAAACTATTCTCTTCCACAAATTTCTCTGTGCATCTATAGGATTTTTGAAATTTTGACTAATTAACTTAAATATTCTTTCTATATAATTACTGTTTTCCAATTCATACTTATCTAGTGCACCAATGCCTAGGGCTTGCGCAAAGTCTTCTTGGTGAAGTCTTTTAGGAATAGGCATTTTTCTTTTATCTTTTCCATCTATCTCTCGGTCGTATCTTTTGGTAGCATACATTATTCTGTCATCTGTCTTGCTTCCTGTATCTATGATGAAATTCTCCGGAACATCTATGCCTAATTTTTCTGCTGTCATCATACAGAGTCTTTCATTTATAACAATGTCATCCAGTCTCACATGACTTTGCTTAACTATATGTGTACTAGGATTCAGACCCTTAGGTAAATACCATTTATTATTGTTAAAGTATAGTCCTACTTTGCCTGTGGCACCAGTAAGAGAAAGATGAGCTTCGGTAACTATCTTGGATGATTTAGTTGCTCCTTCTTCAGCCAATTCTTTCATCTCATCCAAAGTAATTTCTTTATATCTACTTTTAATATTCTCATCTTCGCTTATTATTCTTATTGCCCCTATACACTCTTTGCCCAAGACGGAAAGGATGGACAAGTAATCATCTTCATCCACCTTTATATTTCTTGCTACACTTCTCTTTGTAAACCCTTCAGGTAGTAACCCTTCAAAAAAGTTTCTAGTTTGGTTCGCACTAAAAGATTTTTGACCAGTTGGCAGACTTATAGAAATGGCAGGATATTTACTGATATAATCTTCGTCATATTCAAAAACAGCATCATTATTAGACTTGCCTTTAATAGTTCCGGCCAGTACTTCTTCGCCATTAATTTGAATCATTACTTTTAGATTTATCATTCTTACTCCCTTGCATCTACATTGAGATCCATCCCTAACATATTTATTATATGTATAGATTTTCCAAGTTCTGCTGTAGGTTTGCCATTTTCCAAATCGGAAATAAAACTTACACTAAAACCAGTGGCATCTGCCACATCCTTTTGTTTTAGCCCTAGTTTTTTTCTTCTGTCTTTAATAGCCTTTCCCAAAGTGCTAGCATCGTTTGCTTTCATAAGTCTCTCCTATATACACTTTAATAAATGCGTATTTAGTCGTACGGCGAAATACTTGATTATTTATAAAAAATTAGCCGTACGACTATTTTATACGTAAATAGTATATAATAAGCCGTACGGCGAAGTCAACCATTATTTACACTTTTTTATCCTAATACCCACAAATCTGTATTATTCATAAATTTTTCTTCATTAAATAGTACTATCATTTTATCAATTTTCGGAATATCTGTAAGTGTATCCATTATACTGCTACCTAGGTATCTTGGATCTACCATTACTATATTCTCATAATTGTTTGTTAAGAATGGCACTATGCAGTTTGCAAAAGAATCTTTAATGAGTAAGAGTGTCTTTCCATTAGTGCAACCTGTGTGAATATTAATTACTCCAAAGTTTCCACCTATGAAATACTCATACTTATCTTCTTTCTTTAATGCCTTTTTATAGTAGATACCTGTAATATCAGTATCGTCATCGCATTGCACTTCACTATTTTCAGCAGTCTTAATATCATACTTTGTAATCAAATCTTTTTGTGGTGCATAATGAATCTTGTTGTATGTAGTTCCATAAAAATCATCAGTGATCACTTTTGATTTTTCGCCTTGGAGTTTTTTCTCGCCCATCGCATCCATCATGGTTTCATAACCATACTTCGCACCAAGGCTTGTCCAATGGTGATCAGTCTTGTAATAAATATATTCATCTTTATGTTTCTTTAGTGACTTCGTCAAATCAACTAGTACATTTTTATCTTTCAAAGACTCCCAAAGCATTGCCTTCATCTTTATATTGTCATTAGACACTGGTGCATACTTTGGCATCTTGTCTGTGAGTACATATTCTTTATTTGGAATCAAAACAACCTTCACATTTTCACTTCCCATACTCTCTGATGCCATATTCACAAAAGTGCTTAGGTATTCAACATTTTCTTTTATCTTCTTAGGTTTAGCCTTTATGCTCTTTTCAATTAAGTATCCGTCTTTTCCAAAGTAAACTCCAGCTTTCTCTGCGCGGCCCATCATTTTATCTACTATGGTAGTTGTGTAGATACACTGGTCTCTAAAGATTACATGATCGTTTAAGAAACTATCTAGGCCAGATTGGAACTTAGCCTTTGTGATGGTCTTTACATTAGTCTTTGGGAAAGACGCTAGATCTCTTTTTTCAAATACAGAGTATTTCTTTCCGCCATTAAGCACAGTAAACAGACCTACGCCACATAGGATAACCATAAATAATATGATAGTTATAATTTGAAACTTCTTTTCCATTTACTGCTCCTAGAATCTAAAGTACAAGAATGGGTTGTAAGTATCTGATACTATAAACGCAATTGAGAGCGCAAGTATTACTACTACAAACAACATCTGCACAA
>JAGCPW010000015.1 GCA_017965495.1 Eubacterium sp.
CGGCCGTAATATACACAATTCCACGTTGAAAGACCAGCTTCCGAGCTAGGGCCACTGAAACATTCATCCATATCAGCAACAACACTCTCACTAAAAGCTGGTGTAAAAGATAACGAAGTAATAACCATTGCAAGCGCAATGATAAAACTTACAACTTTATTAAGTTTTTTTGTAATCTTCTTCCTCATAATATAACTTCCCCAAACATGATGTGCAAATTGTATTTAGAGCACACAACACACAACCGCGATATTATAACACACTTTTAATTTTGTGTCTAGGCATTATTTTCAATTATTATAGTTACTTTTTCTTAATAATAATTTGCCCAGAATTAGTTCCCCCACCAAAACATCCTATCTCAATATAGTAATTTTTGCCTCCTACTAAATTCTCATTTAGTAGCAATTGATCTCCATCTCCACTGCCGTCATCGTATGCTATCTGTGTGTATTTTTCATCATACAAGCGTCCATAAATTGCAGCATTAGCAAAATCACTTGAAATTTCATACATAGATGTATCGGATAGATTAATTCTATATATGCTTCCATTATTGTTTATGCCGCTTACAAAAGTTGCGCCAATGTATAAGTTACCAACAATAGCTCTACCTGAAGACGATGAAATACTAGCTCTTATTGTTTCATCCTTGGAAACAGTTACGCTAAATGAAGCCTTGTACAAGTAAACCTCGTTATTGTCAATTACATACCAGTCTGTAGATAATTCGTAAGAACCTTCTACTAGCATCAATGATTTTCCGTTACCATATCTAGTTCCTCTATTATCTACCCAATAGTTAAAGTTGTTAGCATAATCTCCATCTGCTGTTACAGTAATTTTATAAACACCACTGATAACAAAATCTATTGTTTTGTCGGCTGATACTGTCTGATTTTGCTTTATAACATTTTTTCCTCTGTAGTCTGCAACAAATGAGAAAGTTCCAGGTTTAACATATGCTTCGTAGTTACCATTCTCATCGCTCTCGCCTTCTATAAAATCAGCATCTCCGGCATTATATAATCTAACTGCTGCTCCTTTTATAGGTGCAGAGGAATTGCTTGTTACCTTACCACTAATTTTTTTGTATTCTTTGGCAGTCAATGTATACGTGTATGTAGCACTAATATCTTCGTTTTCTGCATCAAATGCCTCAATAGTTAAATTGTATGATCCTGTTTCACTTATATCGTATGAAATCTGATTATACACACTTGTTCTAGAAAATACATCAGAAGAACCATCAACTATATTTGTATAGTACTTTCCACTTCCACCTGTAATACTAAATTCAAGTATTCCATTCGCTTTAATTGTTTTGCCATTTTTGTTGTAGACATACACATCCTTTGGTGCGCAGCTAATTGTAATCTCATCAGAGTATGGTTGTGTAGTAGGCACTTCCGGTTGTGTAGTAGGTTCTACTGGCTGTGTAGTAGGCTCTTCAGAAGGCTTAGCTGGTGGATTAGTCTTTCCAACAACAGTTACTGCTATCACAAATTTTTTCTTCTTATTATATTTAGCGCTTACTGTAACTTTTGCTTTTCCAGCTTTGTTAGCTTTTAATGTAATCTTCTTTCCCTTTTTGGTAACAGATACAACGCTTTTGTTAGAAGACTTCACCTTAAAAGCTTGTTTTTTCTTTTTAGCCTTTACTGCTACACTATATGTTTTTTTATTTCCAACAATCAAAGAAAGAGTTTTCTTGGCACCCTTCACCTTCAAACTCTTAACTGTGGTCTTTTTAGCCTCTACTTGGGTTGTTTCTAAGAAATTTACGGAAGTAAGGGTTAAAACAACTACTATGATCAATGAAAATATTTTTAAATACTTTTTCATTAATGCCCACTCCTCTGGCCTTTTGCATTGATATTTGCCTTAATTATACTATTTCGTTAACTTTTTAACATAAGCTCATAACATTTTTATCAAATTTTGGCATACTTGTCAAATAATGATACCTTTTCATAAAAAAAGGGAAATGCTTTCGCATTTCCCTTTAATATCATAAAACAAATAACTCTAATTACTTATTTGCGATAGCTGCCTGAGCTGCTGCAAGTCTAGCAATTGGAACTCTAAATGGTGAACATGATACATAGTCTAGTCCAATCTTATGACAGAACTCTACTGATGATGGGTCACCACCGTGCTCACCACAGATACCTAGGTGTAGGTTTGGATTAGCTTTCTTACCTAACTGAATAGCTGTTTCCATAAGTTTTCCAACACCATCCTGGTCTAGTTTAGCAAATGGGTCATTCTCGAAGATCTTAGCATCATAGTAAGCATCTAAGAACTTACCAGCATCGTCTCTTGAGAATCCATATGTCATCTGTGTAAGGTCGTTAGTACCGAAGCAGAAGAATTCTGCCTGCTTAGCAATCTCATCAGCTGTAAGTGCAGCTCTTGGGATTTCGATCATAGTACCAACTTCGTACTTAAGTGCAACGCCAGCTTTTTCAATCTCAGCGTCTGCTACTTCTACTACCATATCCTTAACGTACTTCAATTCCTTAGCATCACATGATAGTGGAATCATGATTTCAGGTTTAACTTCCCAATTTACGTGGTTCTTCTGAACGTTAATTGCAGCTCTGATAACAGCCTTTGTCTGCATCTTAGCAATCTCTGGGTATGTTACAGCAAGACGAAGTCCTCTGTGTCCCATCATTGGGTTAAACTCGTGAAGTGAAGTAATGATAGCTTCTATTTCTTCTACGCTCTTTCCTTGAGCATCTGCTAACTTCTTAATATCTTCTTCCTCTGTAGGAACGAACTCGTGTAGAGGTGGATCTAGGAATCTGATTGTTACTGGATGTCCCTCTAGTGCTTCATATAAAGCTTCGAAGTCGCTCTGCTGATATGGAAGAATCTTCTCTAATGCAGCTTCTCTTTCTTCAACAGTGTCTGCACAGATCATCTCTCTAAATGCAGCAATTCTGTCTTCTTCAAAGAACATGTGCTCTGTACGGCAAAGACCGATACCTTCTGCACCAAGTTCTCTAGCTCTCTTAGCATCTTCTGGAGTATCAGCGTTTGTACGAACGTTAAGTGTTCTGAAATCATCAGCCCAAGCCATGATTCTACCGAACTCACCTGCGATAGATGCATCAACTGTAGGAATAACTCCATCATAAATCTTACCAGTTGAACCGTCGATTGAGATGTAGTCTCCTTCGTTATATGTCTTACCAGCTAGTGTAAACTGTTTGTTGTCTTCATCCATATCGATGTCGCCACAACCAGATACACAACATGTACCCATACCACGAGCAACAACGGCAGCGTGTGATGTCATACCACCACGAACTGTAAGGATACCCTGAGCAACCTTCATACCAGTAATATCTTCTGGTGAAGTCTCTAGACGAACAAGAACAACCTTCTCGCCCTTAGCATCCCATTCTACAGCATCATCAGCTGTAAATACGATTCTACCGCAAGCAGCTCCTGGAGAAGCTCCAAGTGCGCTACCAACTGGTTCTGTTTCCTTAATAGCCTGTGCATCAAACTGTGGGTGAAGAAGTGTATCTAAGTTTCTTGGATCGATCATAGCTACTGCTTCTTCTTCAGTTCTCATGCCTTCATCTACTAAATCACAAGCAATCTTAAGTGCTGCCTGTGCAGTTCTCTTACCATTACGAGTCTGTAGCATATATAGTTTACCGTGCTCAACAGTGAACTCCATATCCTGCATATCTCTGTAGTGATCTTCAAGTGTTTTACATACCTGGTTGAACTCTGCAAATGCTTCAGGGAACTTCTCTTCCATTTCTGAAATGTGCATTGGTGTACGAACACCAGCCACAACGTCCTCACCTTGAGCGTTTGTCAAGAACTCACCAAATAGTCCTTTGTCTCCTGTAGCAGGGTCACGGGTAAATGCAACACCAGTACCACAGTCATCACCCATGTTACCGAAAGCCATAGACTGTACGTTTACAGCTGTACCCCATGAATAAGGGATATCGTTATCACGACGATAAACGTTAGCACGTGGGTTATCCCAAGATCTAAATACGGCCATGATAGCTCCCATCAACTGCTCCTTAGGATCATCTGGGAAATCTTCGCCAATCTTGTTTTTATATTCAGCCTTAAACTGATTTGCTAGTTCTTTAAGGTCGTCAGCAGTCAAGTCTACGTCCTGCTCCACGCCTCTAGCTTCTTTCATTTCGTCGATAAGTTCCTCAAAGTACTTCTTACCAACTTCCATAACTACGTCAGAGTACATCTGGATAAATCTTCTGTAGCAGTCCCAAGCCCATCTAGGGTTTCCTGATTGCTCAGCGATTGTGTTAACAACAGTCTCGTTAAGACCTAAGTTAAGAATTGTGTCCATCATACCTGGCATAGAAGCTCTAGCACCTGAACGAACAGATACAAGAAGTGGATTTTCAGCATCACCGAATTTCTTACCAGTGATTTCTTCCATCTTTACGATATAATCGTTGATCTGTCCTTGAATTTCATCGTTAATTTTTCTGCCGTCCTCATAATACTGAGTACAAGCTTCTGTTGTGATTGTGAATCCCTGTGGAACTGGAAGACCAATGTTTGTCATCTCAGCAAGGTTAGCACCTTTACCACCAAGTAACTCACGCATGTCAGCATTACCTTCACTAAAAAGGTATACCCATTTGTTTGCCATTTGTTTTTCCTCCTAAAATAATAAATATTTGTATGAAATGGAACGTTTTGAAATGTATCAAAACATCCCAAAAATCCATAGTTTTATGTGCTTTTTGCGCACGAAAAGACACGCGCTTACGCACATAGCATAATGATTATAACACAGTGTATCTTTTTTTCAATGAGTTTTTTATAGTTTTTTCCTATTAGAATAGTTTTTACTTTTTGCTTTTAAAAGCACAAAAAAAGTGTTGCCATTTCTGACAACACTTTTGATTTTCTTCTATATTAGTAAACAATTACTGGCATTCCCACGCGAGCTTTTTTGAAGATCTTTCTCATTGCCCCAAGTGGTGTATTAACACATCCGTGAGAACCGTTTGTCTTGTAGATGTTTCCACCGTAAGCTGAACGCCATGTACTATCGTGGATACCCTGAGCATCTGATGTAAACTTCAACCAGTAGTTAACTGTTACATCCCAAGTCTGTCCATGGTATGAACCCTTAAGCTGTCTGTGAGCAGTCTTTTCTATAATACTGTGTGTTCCCTTACTTGTATGTCTATCACCCACATTACCTGATACTATAGGTGTCTTAACATAAAGTTTATTCTTAATATACATTCTTAGAGTCTGTGTCTTAATATTAATCTCTATCCAAGATCCCTTCATACCTAATGTGGTAGATGTTGAAATCTCTGTGAATGCACTCTTGAAAGTCTTACCTTTGTATTTACGAACCGCACGAACTTTAAACTTATAGTTGTGGCGCTTCTTCAAACCTTTTTGAGTATAAGTTGTTTTTCTTGTAACTTTAACTAACTTCTTACCTTTATATACTTCATACTTTTCAGCATTGTTTACAGCTTTCCACTTAAGAACAATCTTAGTAGCCTTCTCTTTAGAAGTTAACTTAGAAGGAGCTGATAGTGCTGTCATAGCTGAAGTGTATTTTGGAAGACTATATGACTTAGCTCCAAATTTCTTTCTATATGTAACAAGTTTATATGTGTAAACCTGTCCAGATTTTACTTTCTTGTCAGTATAAGAAGATTTGCTCTTCTTTAATGTCTTAATCTTCTTAAAACTTGGATTCTTTTCACTTGCTCTATATAGATAATACTTAGTAGCTTTTTTATTCTTTTTAAATGTAAGTTTTATGCTCTTAGAAGCAGCCTTTGCTTTGAAAGATTTTACAGCATCCACATCTGTCATCACTGTAATTTCTCTTCCAGCGCTCTTTGTAGTATATCCATCTGCTTTTCTAACAGCAATTACTTTGTACTTATAAACTGTACCCTGCGATAAACCAGAATTGATAAATGATGTCTTCTTAAGAGTCTTATACTTCTTATATGATGACATCTTGCTCTTTCCTTCTACTGAACGATATACCCAATACTCTGTAGCCAAAGAAGATTTCTTCCAGCTAACTCTTAGAGATGCGTTTTTAACATCTGAAGCTTTTAGGCTTGTAACCTTGGCTGGAGTTTTCTTAACTACTGCTGTAGTTACTGGTACTGTAGTTTCTGGCACTGTAGTAACTTCTGGTGTAGTAGTTTCCTCCACTGGAATAGTAGATTCTATCTGTGTAGTTTCCCCTTCAGGCTCATCAGCTTGCACTTTAACAGAAGTGCCCTTGCCCGCCTGATAAAAACAAAGCATACTGAACACCATTACTACTATTAATAATTTGCTTATTGTTCTTTTCATAATAAACGCCTCTTTAATAAATTTTTCTACTCTTTTTGTTTGTTTCCACAAACACTATACTACAATAGATTAAAATATTCTATATCAAATTCATATTTATATCAATAACTTTTTTAAATAAATTTAAGCAATAAAAAACAATACCCACTCGCTAGAAAAGTCGCGATTAGGGTATTGTTTTTTATTAATATTCTTATTTAATAAGAAAATTTTTCATCTAAATATGCTTTTAGATCTTCTATCTTAATCCTCTCTTGCTCCATTGAATCTCTGTCACGAACTGTAACCGCTCCGTCTTCTTCTGAGTCAAAGTCATATGTGATACAGAATGGTGTTCCAATCTCATCTTGTCTACGATAACGCTTGCCGATGGCTCCTCTATCATCGTATTCACAGTTGTAATATTTTGATAGTTCATCAAATACCTTTGTAGCACCATCATTTAACTTCTTAGATAAAGGAAGCACTCCTACTTTCACTGGAGCGATAGCTGGATGGAAATGCATAACTGTACGCATATCTGGCTTTTCCTCTGTTCCAATGTTTTCTTCATCATATGCCGCACAAAGGAATGCTAGTGTAACACGGTCAGCACCAAGTGATGGCTCGATTACATATGGAACATATCTCTCATGCTTTTCATCGTCAAAGTATGTCAAATCTTTTCCTGATGTTTCAATATGACGGTTTAAGTCATAGTCTGTTCTATCAGCAATACCCCAAAGTTCTCCCCAACCAAATGGGAATAAGAACTCGATATCTGTAGTAGCATTAGAATAGAAAGAAAGTTCTTCCTGATCGTGGTCGCGAAGTCTCATCTCTTCTTCTTTAATACCAAGGTCTAGTAACCAATCTCTACAGAAGCCTCTCCAATACTCAAACCACTCTAAGTCTGTTCCTGGTTCGCAGAAGAATTCTAGTTCCATCTGCTCAAACTCTCTTGTTCTAAAAGTGAAGTTACCAGGTGTAATCTCGTTTCTGAATGATTTACCAATCTGTCCAATTCCGAAAGGAATTTTTTTACGAGAAGTTCTTTGTACATTTGCAAAATTTACAAAGATACCTTGAGCTGTCTCTGGACGAAGATAAAGTGTATCTGCTGCTTCTTCAGTCACACCCTGGAAAGTTTTAAACATAAGGTTAAACTCTCTAATGTCTGTGAAGTTTTGCTTGCCACACTCTGGACAAACGATACCATTTTCTTCTATATAAGATGCCATCTCCTCGTGAGTCCAACCATCTAAGCCTTTCTCTGGAGTGATGCCGTTTTCTGACATGTAATCTTCTATCAACTGGTCTGCTCTAAATCTTGAGTGACACTCCTTACAATCCATAAGCGGATCTGAGAAACTTCCCAAGTGACCTGAAGCAACCCAAGTCTGCGGATTCATAAGTATTGCACAATCCACACCTACATTATATTTGTTTTCTTGGATGAATTTCTTCCACCAAGCATTTTTCACATTGTTCTTAAGTTCAACACCTAGATTTCCGTAGTCCCAAGAGTTTGCAAGTCCACCATATATTTCTGAACCTGGATAAATAAATCCTCTACTCTTACAAAGCGCTACTATTTTTTCCATTGTCTTTTCCATTGTGTTATCTCCATTTCTTTCTATATAATATATGGCTGTCATAGACAGCCATACTTAAAATCAAATATGCTTATTCATCTTCAATGTCATAAATTATGTAGCTTAGTTCTCCTTTGTTAGGGGAAGTGCTAACTACATCATCTTCATCTATCTTACAGTTAGTACTGATATATTTTATATCTCCCTTAACTTGAACTTTGAAAGGTGTATATGTAACTAATACACAATCTTTCATCTTTTTAATTTCTTTAGCTTTCACTGTCTTTTTAGAATTAGGTTTCTTAAATGTCCCTGTTATTTCACATTTGTCATTATCAGATATTGGCCCAATATAAAAACCATCCTCTTCAAAACCAGCAAAGTTAAGCATATAGTTTTTAAAATCATATGTAGTAACAAAATCCAACACTAAACTAGCTTCCTTTGAATTGGCCTGGAATTTTTCTACAGAGCACGCATCATCCACTGATGAATATTTGCTCTTATTAAAATCTGCCACTTCAGTGTCGATTTCATTTTCAAGCTGATCTTCATTAAAGTATTTTTTATCAAATTTTTCACATGAGCCATATTTGATAGCGCCATCATCTTCTATATAAATGCCACTATCTCCGGTATTGAGTTCGATATCACCCATAGGGTTACATCCAACTAGCACTACCATCATAGCCATAGACACTAAAAACAGTGCAATTTTTCTCATTTCATGCTCCTAAAAATGTTTTATATCAATGTTTATTCTATATAAAATTAGTAGTTATTTCAATATGATTTTACAAAAATTCTAGCGAATTAAAGTGTTTGTCCACTCGTTTTTTCATATATGCACCAATCACGTCATCAAGCTGCTCTAAAATGTTCTCTTTCACGTTAAAAGCGAATAACTTATTCATCTTTGAAGTGGCTATATATTGAAGTGCATAGACTGTGGAAGTCTTTAACTTTTTATCCTCCGGCAAAGTCTCATGACAATTCTCACAAACCAAACAATCATGATTAAGGTCAAAGTAATCTAGGTTTTCTTTGCTGCCACATTTGCCGCAGGCAAAAACGTCTGGATACTCGCCGTTAATTACTAGCATTTTGAATTCGTAAACTCTTCTTATTAGAGTGAGCGGAATCTCACTTTTGACCAAAGCCTTTAATGCCACATAGATTAGGTTTAGCATCTCTCCCGCTTCTAAACCTTCCTTTGCAAAGTAATCTGCTAGTTCCAAAAAGTACATTCCCATATACATATGGTCTGGATCTGTTAAGTCATTTGCAAAGTAATCGCTTTTTTCAATATTGTTTATGCTGTAGGCATTTCGACCTGGGTAAAGGGAGAACTTTCCAAACGCCATAGGCTGACTGCCGGCAAGGAAAGGGCTGTTTGGTTTTCTAGCGCCACGAGCAAAAGCAGACATCTTGCCAAACTCTTTCGACAGAATGACTACTCTCTTATCGTACTCTCCAATAGGCATTGAAGAGAGAACTATTCCCGTTACCTCAATCTTTTCTACCATTATTTGTCTGTGTATCCGTAGTTCTTCATCAAGAACTCACTATCTCTCCAGTCTTTCTTTACTTTTACCCAAAGTTGAAGATTTACTTTCATCTCCAACTGCTGCTCAATCTCGTATCTAGCGTTTGAGCCAATCTTTTTTAGCATTGCGCCTTTCTTTCCTATAATAATGCCCTTGTGTGAATCTTTCTCGCAGATAATAGTGGCTTCTATATCTGTGATAGGGCCTTTCTTGGTCTCTCGCTCTTTCATAAGTTCAATAGTGACTGCTATTCCGTGAGGCACTTCCTCGTTTAGAGCGTGAAGTGATTTCTCACGGATGATTTCTGCCACAATCTGTCTCATTGGCTGATCTGTTAGAGTATCCTCATCGTAATACATTGGACCTTCGGGCAGATTGTTTAGTAGTTCTTCTACTATTGTATCTACATTTTCTCCGCGCATAGCTGATGCTGGGATTATCTCTTTGAAATCAAACGCATCTTTGTAGGCGTTTATTATTTCTGGCACATCTTCTTTCTTTACCGAGTCAATCTTGTTAATAACAAGGATGACTGGGATGTTAGTGCTCTTTAGTTCTTCTATGATGTGCTTATCTCCAGGGCCTAACTTTTTGTCCGGCTCCACTAGCCAAAGAATGACATCGACCTCTTCAAAGGTCTTTTCTGCCACGTTCACCATATACTCACCAAGCTTGTTCTTTGCCTTGTGAATACCAGGTGTGTCTAGAAATACTATCTGACCTTCGTCAGATGTGTAGACTGTCTGTATTCTGTTTCTTGTAGTCTGTGGCTTGTTAGATGTGATGGCAACCTTCTGTCCTATGATTTTGTTCATAAGAGTAGACTTTCCTACATTTGGTCTTCCAATCAAAGCCACAAAACCTGATTTGAAATTCTCGTTCATTTTACTTCCTTTTTTATGTAAACTAAATGTTTCTAATTGTTTTAAACATTTCTTTGTTCTCTTCTATCGCACTCTTAGATCCGATTACACAGATATTGCCTTTGTCCATCGCTTCTCTGTAGCACTTACCAAGCTTTCTAATGTCTTCAAGAGATGTGTGTAGAAGCGCGTGTCTATTTTTCTTTCTAGTCTCGTAATCATTTCCAATAATATACAAAATCAATTCTCTGACAACTGATTCACCAGTAGTTAACGGTCTATCTGCTCCGCTTATCGCACCGATAATGAACTTACGAAGTGTTCTCTCATCCGCGTCAAAG
>JAGCPW010000002.1 GCA_017965495.1 Eubacterium sp.
GGATGGCATATTGTTTAATGCATTTACCATGTAATCCATTCCCATTTGTTTCTCATCATTGTCTGTGGCTTCTGGCACACCGTCTGTGTACACATAAATCACATCGCCTTTTTCTAGCTTAACTGTGTATTCTGAGTACTTTGATTCAGGCATAGCACCGAGCACTAGACCGTGCTTATCTTTGAATAACTCAAATGATTTTCCTTCTCTATAAATTACTGGATACTCATGTCCTGCATTTGAGCAAGTGAGAGTGCCAGTAGATAGTTCTAATATTCCAAGCCAAACTGTAACAAACATATCAGCATTATTACTCTCTGTAACCTGCTTATTAACCTCTGATAGAATCTTTGCAGGAGAAGAGTGCATTAAAGCAGTGTTGTTAATCAAAATCTTAGTAGCCATCATTGTAAGCGCTGCTGGAACACCCTTGCCTGATACATCGGCTATCACTAGTGCCAGATGATTGTCATCTATCAAGAAGTAATCATAGAAATCTCCGCCCACTTCTTTGGCAGGAGTCATAGATGCGTACAAGTCAAAATCGTTGCGGTTAGGGAAAGGTGGGAAAGTGCTAGGAAGCATTCCTGATTGAATAGAACGCGCGATATCTAGCTCTGCACCAATACGCTCTTTTTCCGCAGTAAGTCCCTCCACTTGATGAATATAGTCTCTGATTTCAGTGTTCATAAATTCAAACGAATCTGCAAGTTCTTCAATTTCATCGTGTGTGTTTATATCAAGTTCCACATCCACATCTTCTTTTAAGTTTAGTGCCATAGTTTTTGACACAGAGTTAAGAGTGTGAAGTGGAACAATCATTCTCTTCTTTAGATATCTATACCAAGCTAGTATCGCAACAATGATAACAATTAGCACTGGAATAGAAACGGCTAAGATAAAGTGAAGAAGTCTTATTTGCACTTCCTCCATAGTAATATCAGCACCTGCTAGTGCTACAAGGTTATGGTTGCTGTCGAAGATAGGGTAGAATGAACAAGAAATTTCTCCAATCCCTTCTTCATAACCAACTAGGATTCCTGGCTTAGGATTCTCTCTAAATTTCTCTTGAACGAAATCCTTTCCGCCTTCCATATATCCTTCTCTGTGACCTAAATCTTTGGCGCTGTGGATAGTATCCGAATCCCAAACATATTCCATATCATCTTTATATGGAATGAAAACGTAGTAGTATGCTAAGTCTGTGTTTCTTTGAATAGTGTCTAAGTATTTTTGCACTTCTTTGTAGTAAGGATCTTTGAAAAATGCAGCCTTATTTTCTGAGTGTGCATATTTTTTTATATAATCACCATTAATATAATCTGCAGCTGATTTTGCATAGCCAGATGTGATTGCTTGGAAATTATCTAAGGTTTGTCTTTGATAAATAAAAGCCACACATCCTGAAACAGAGACAATCAAAACGATACCCAAAATTACGAGACCGATTACTGTCTTTTTACCAATTGATCTTCCGTACTTTTTCTTTTTCATATTTCCTCCCAGGAATATTTATCTAAATCTAATTCTTCTTAAGAATGTATCAGTTTCTCTAAATTTTCTGTAGAAGTGAGTAATGATTCCAGTAGCGATAACTATAATCGCACTCAAGAATAGTACCCATGGCATTGAGATATAGTCTTTTCCTTGTTCCATTATATCTTTGCCGTGTGGTGGTCCGAAAGGGAAAATAAACACATAAACACTCATACATACAAAGAAGTAGTGAATGCAGTAGTATGATGTCAAAACTTTACTAGCGCCCATCACAAAGCGTTTAATTCCGTCCGAAAATACTTTTCCTAATACATGGTAAAGTCCAAGCATTGCAAATAAAACAAACATACTTGCAATCGCATCATCAAGTCTTAAATGATAGTAACAGTATTGGCCTTCGGCAAACATTCCGTGTCCAGTTGCCACGCCATAGAATATATAAGCGAGACCTATTATAGCTGAAATAGGTGATACTATTAAGTAGAATAGATTTTTGTTTTTTACTTTAATCCAATAGCGAGTAAATACATATCCTATTATAGGAATAATCAGCCAGTTAAGTAGTGGGAATGTTGAATAAATAGTTTCATCTTTATTAGCAGTTCCAATGAAGTATCCCAAAACCATATTTAGCAAATCATTACCTGTATCTAAGCCCTTAATAAAAGGTAGGTTACCTACTATTGAACAACCTATGCCCACAAGTAGCATAGCGTAATGTCTAAATTTAAATTTAATCATCAAAGCGATAATGATTATCGCAAAAAATGCAAACTGCAAAATATCGCTCTCAAACATTTTTTCAGGAAGTGTATCCAAATAAAATTCGCGGTTATGAGTGATAGCATAACCGATGAGTGATGGTATTAAGTATCTAAAAATATTTAAAATAATGCCAGCAATACCTACTCTGATAGCATGAATAGTAAGATCACGTGGGCTATTCTTTCTAGCATAAACCAGTCCAAAACCAATTGTGAACATAAAAACTGGCGCGCCAAATGGTCCACCTATTATACTATCGAAAAAGTATGGCAGTCCTTTGTTGAGGTTGTATATACACTCCCCAGTCA
>JAGCPW010000016.1 GCA_017965495.1 Eubacterium sp.
GAATGTTGAGTGGATGAGATACGAGTGTGGAAAGAGAATGGCCAAGAGAGATAATGTGAAACCAGATGTGGTAGCGGGAGTGCCTGATTCAGGACTTGCGCATGCTATTGGTTACGCCAATGAATCTGGTGTTCCATATTCAAGACCATTTATCAAATATACACCTACATGGTCTAGATCATTTATGCCAACTATCCAGAGCAAACGTGATTTGATTGCTAGAATGAAACAGCTAGCAGTGGAAGACTTGATTAAAGATAAGAGTCTATTGTTAATAGATGACTCTATAGTTAGAGGAACTCAGATGAGAGAGACTACAGAGTACTTGTTTGAGAGTGGTGCTAAGGAAGTGCACATTAGACCTGCATGTCCACCACTAGTATATGGATGTAAGTTCCTAAACTTCTCACGTTCATCTTCTGAGATGGAACTTATCACAAGACGTGTGATTGAAAGATTAGAAAACGGAAATGTTACTGATGACATTTTGCAGGAGTATGTAAATCCTGATTCAGAAAAATACGAGACTATGGTTGAGGAGATCAGAAAAGAACTCAACTTTACATCTCTAAGATTCAACAGACTAGACGATATGCTAGATGCAGTGGGAATAGACAAAGACAAACTTTGTACATACTGCTGGGATGGTAAAGAATAAGATTTGAACACAATTTGTACATAAGATTTTTGTACAATTAAAGTGATTTGATATGGGAAAATTTGACGGAATTTTAATATGTTCAGACGTAGATAGCACACTTACTTACGAAACTGGAAAGGTGTCTGATGAGAATGCAAAGGCAATCAAGTACTTTCAAGATGAAGGTGGATTGTTTACTTTGGCTACGGGCAGAGCTCCTTCATTTATGGAGCACTTCAGCGACAAAGTGAAGATTAACGCGCCTGTTGTTTCATTTAACGGAACGCTTCTCTACGATACAGAGAAAGATGAGATTATAAAAACTTGGCCTATGGATAGAGAAGTAGTGCGCAAAGTTTTTCGATATCTTCAGAGAAACTATCCAGACGTTTGGCATTACTCTTTTGGAGTAAACACTTCTATCAATGCGCAGTATGAGGCGAAAAATCATAGCGCAGATGATGGCACATTGGATGAACTGTTTGATACATTTCCTGAAGAGATGTATAAAGTTTTGACGGTGCAGTCAGAACCTTTGACGTTGGAGATTAAGGAAGACCTTATTAAAACTTTTGGAAGCGAAATGCAGTTCTACAGAAGTTGGAACGAAGGTCTAGAGTACGTTTCTCTCGAGAGCGGCAAAGGAGTGGCAGTAGATCACCTAAAGAAGCATTTGAACGGCCAGATTCACACCACAGTGGGTGTGGGCGATTATGAAAATGATATCACATTATTAGAATATGCTGATATTGGATACGCAGTGGAGAATTCCATTGACTGCGTCAAAGAAGTGGCAGACAAAATTACAGTAAAGAACACTGAACATGCTATAGCAGCAGTGATAAAAGATTTGGAAAATACAGTTATATAGTATTAAAGGAGATAGACTATGAAAAGCAAGAAGAAAGTAATTATATGTATTGCTGTAGTGGTAGCGTTGGTTGTTGCGGCTATTGTTATTGCGCTTTGTGCAAACAATTGCGGTAGTAGCAAGAAAACAAAATCAGAAGAAACTGTCGTAGTGACAGATGAGAACGGAAAGAAAGTAAATAAGACTAAAGAAGAAATAGCTGAGGAGGAATCTTCTAAGAAGGCGTATGAAGAAAAGAAGCAAGATGCTTGGGATGGCGCTGTAGTGGTGGAAGAAGAAACCAAAGCTAAAAAAGATAAGCAAGTAATCTATGAGAGAAACAAAAAAGGTGAGATAGTTACAAACAAGAAAGGCGAGAAAGTCACTAGAAAACCATCTTATGCAGGAGAAGATGAAGGATGGTCACCTATCGTTTCGCCTGATGATTTGAAAAAATAAAACGATAAGTTTTTAAAGGTAATAATATGAAAGATAAGGAAGTAGTAAGGGTTGCCGTCAGAGTTTCCATAGTAAGTATTGTGGCGAACGTATTACTCAGTGCAGTAAAACTTATAGCTGGGATAATAGGCAAGTCTATGGCACTAGTCTCTGATGCTATCCATTCTCTTTCAGATGTGTTTGGCTCCGTTATTGTTATAATAGGAGTCAAATTTTCTAAGAAGGAAGCGGATGAAGACCACCCTTACGGACACGAAAAAATTGAATGCTTAGCATCTTTGGCGCTAGCGGCTATATTGTTCTTTACCGCTGGCATCATAGTTTTTGACACCATTGAGAAAATACTAAACAACGAGAGTTTAGAAACTCCTAGTTTGGTTGCTTTGATTGTGGCTTTCGTGTCCATAGTAGCTAAAGAGGGGTTATATTGGTACACGATACTTGCGGCAAAGAAAATTGGCTCTCAGGCATTAAAAGCGGAAGCGTGGCACCATAGATCAGATGCACTATCATCTATAGGCAGTTTGATTGGTGTGGGCGGAGCAATGCTTGGTTACAAGATTTTTGATCCTATAGCAGCAGGAATAATTGCACTTTTGATTTGCAAAGTGGCAGTTTCTATCACAAAGGACGCTGTGGATAAAATGATAGACAAATCATGTGATCCAGAAACCATAAAAGCAATGAGCGAAGTAGTAGAAAGTGTGCCAGGAGTTATAAAACTTGATTTGATTAAGACTAGACTGTTTGGTACTAGATGCTATGTGGATATTGAGATAAGTGCAGACAAGAATTTGAGACTAGAAGATTCACATCAGATAGCAGAAAATGTTCACGATTTGATAGAGGAAAAGTTTGAAGAGGTTAAGCATTGTACAGTGCACGTTAACCCTTCAGAGTAACTATAAAAAAGCAATTAGCGCGCTAAAAGAGTTAACCGGTCTGTTGAAAAAGGCCGGTTTTTTTGGTATTATATATATTTGACTGAGTGTATTCAAAAGTCATCGGACATTTAATGGCCGAGAAAGGAGATTTATTTGAAAACACAAGATTTTAACAAGAAAATCGAAAGACTAGTCAAGAGAGCCAGTAAACAAGAAAACAGACTATCTAAAGAAGAAATCAAAACATTCTTTAGGGCTGTTCAGCTTACTGACAAACAGGAAGAAAACCTTCTTCCAACACTCCGTGAGAATGGTGTAAAAGTTCTTACGGCTAATCAGATTGCTAAACTTGAAAAGAAAAAAGCAGGAAAGAAAAAGGCAGAGAAAAGTAATAAGAAAGCAGGAGCAAAGAAGGCTACTGCCAAAAAGTCTGCGAGCAAAACTGCTAAAAAGACAGAAAAGAAAGCAACTAAAAAAACTACAGCTAAGAAGACTAAAAAGACTGAAACTAAAAAAGCTACAGCTAAAAAGACTAAAAAAGAAGAGACTAAGAAAGCTGCAGCCAAGAAGACTAAAAAAGCTGAAACTAAAAAAACTACAGCTAAGAAAGCTACTAAGGCTGAGCCAAAGAAGGCTACTTCTAAGAAGGCTGCCAAGAAAGCTGCTGATGAGAAGAAGACATCTAAGAAAAAGGGCGCTGAAGAAGAGTCAGAAGAGTTGGTTGAAATCTCAGTGGCAGATCTTCCTGACGCAGGAACAGAAGATCCTACAGATGAAGATATTGCTATGGTAGAGACAGACGAAGAGGAAGAGGAGAAAAAAGGTAAGACTAAAAAGTCTGATAGTGAGAGCGCAGAGAAAGATGCAGTAGACTTGCTAGAGGGCGTAGGTACTGAAGACCCTGTTCGTATGTATCTAAAAGAGATTGGTACAGTTCCACTTTTGACTGCTGAGGAAGAAGTTGAACTTGCTAAGAGAAAAGCTAAAGGCGACAAGGCTGCTAAAGAAAAATTAGTAGAAGCAAACTTGCGTCTAGTAGTTAGTATTGCAAAAAGATATACAGGTCGTGGAATGAGCTTCCTTGATTTGGTTCAGGAAGGAAACCTCGGTCTTATCAAAGGTGTAGAAAAGTTTGACTACAACAAAGGATTCAAACTTAGTACATATGCTACATGGTGGATTAGACAGTCAGTAACACGTGCTTTGGCTGACCACGCTAGAACTATCCGTGTACCAGTGCATATGGTTGAGACTATAAATCGTATGTCTAAGATGCAGAGAAAGCTTACTTTGGAACTAGGCTATGAGCCATCTACCAAAGAACTTGCTAATGCACTAGATATGACAGAAGACAAGGTATTAGAGATTATGCAGATTGCTAGAGAGCCTGCATCACTAGAGACTCCTATTGGTGAAGAGGACGATTCAAACCTTGGCGATTTTGTCGCAGACAATAATACTGTAACACCAGAGGGCAATATTGAATCAGTAATGCTTAAAGGTCACATTGCAGAATTATTGGATGACTTAAAAGAAAGAGAAAGAGAAGTTATTATATTAAGATTTGGACTTCGTGATGGACATCCAAGAACACTAGAAGAGGTGGGCAAGGAATTCCACGTAACAAGAGAGCGTATCAGACAGATTGAAGCTAAGGCTTTAAGAAAGTTGCGTAATCCTGTTAGAAGTAAAAAGATAAAAGACTTCTTGAATGACTAGAGGTTAAGATGGACGAATTTAAGAACGAAGAAATAAATGAAAATATTGAGCAGGTAGATTCTGCAGAAGAAGTTGATAACTTGGATCAAGCGGAAGCAGTTGATTCCCAAGATCCAAATGAATTTGACGATAGCGAGAAATCAAAAAGAGTTGCACGTGAAATTTTCAGTTGGGTAAAGATAATTGTTATTGCTCTGTTAGTAGCGCTTATTATCAACAATTTTATTATCATTAATGCAAACGTTCCAAGTGGTTCTATGGAAAATACTATCATCACAGGTGATAGAATGATAGGACTTCGTACCGCTTATTGGTTTAGCGCACCTAAGCGTGGACAAGTTGTTATTTTCAAATTCCCTGACAATGAAGACGAGACTTTCGTAAAGAGAGTAATCGGTCTTCCAGGTGAGACAGTTCACATTAAGAAGGGTAAGATTTATATCAATGATTCTAAGAAGCCTTTGAAAGAAGATTACTTGAAAGAACCATGGTATGAATGTAACAACTATGACGAGCCATTTAAGGTTCCAAAGGATTCTTACTTCTGCTTAGGTGATAATCGAAATGTTTCAAATGACGCTAGATTCTGGAGCAAGAAGTACGTTAAGAGAAATAAAATCTTGGCTAAGGCAGAGTTTGTATATTGGCCATGGAGTAATAGAAAGATTATTCACACAGCAGATTATTAAAAAACAAACTAAAAGGACATCGATTTGATGTCCTTTTCATATTTCATAAATGTCTATTGTCTCTAATATCTTAAAACCGTTCTTTTCATACAGCTTAATGGCTGGAGTGTTATCGCTAGTAACATGAAGGATAATTTTATCTGCATGTTTGAATGCATCCTTCAAAGTGGTTTGCAAAAGCCTATTTCCATACCCCTTTTCTCGGTAATTCTCATCCACTTCAATATCACAAAGACAAAAACTGTTTTCATCCTTAATTAGATATAGCCATCCAATTTCTTTTTCCACAGTTTTATCATCTAACTCTTCAGTGATAATACCTGTAATCTTAAGTGGAGGATTATCTTCATCTGTTTCATCATTTTCTATTTTTAATTCGATAGGCTCAGCACTAAATTCGAAGTCATCCTTCAAAAGCTCCATAGAAATTTCATTAGATGCAAAATTAAAACCTAACTTCTCTAGAAAAGTCTTTCCGGTTTCATTTTCTGGATCTAGCGAAACAGAGTAGGAGTATGAGTCAAACTCTGAGACTAGCCTTAAGAATAGATTAGTTCCAATTCTTTGGCGACGATGCTTAGGATCCACAGCCATACACACTTGCATATTGTTCTTATCAATCTTTAGATATCCAAGATACGCTACCAATTCCTCATCATCAAAAACTAGATAAGCAAAAGGATTGTCATCTTCAGGAAGACTGTAATCGTACTCAGATTCATTTAAAAAAGAGTAGTTTAAAAAGCCGTCATGCTCCAAACATTTCTTATTTAGCGCATCACAAATCTCTTCCACATTTTTATGCCTGATTGACTGTTTTTCAATTCGCATAACATCGTCCTTTCGCCTTTTACATTTTACCAAAAAAGCCTCTGCTATGCTATAATAATACCTAGCGAAATCACGGAGGAAAAGATGATGAAATTAGGCTCACACGTTGGAATGAGTGGAAAAGATATGCTACTTGGCTCCGCCAAAGAAGCCAAGAGTTACGGTGCCAATGTCTTTATGGCATATACTGGTGCGCCACAAAATACAAGAAGAAAAGATATAAGTGAACTTAGGATTCCCGAGGCTCACGAATATATGAAAGAAAATGGCATAGAGGATATCATTATCCACGCGCCATATATTATAAACCTTGCAAACACTATCAAACCTGAGACTTACGAGATAGCTGAAAAATTTCTAGCATCAGAGCTTGAGCGCTCATCAGCTATGGGAAGTAAAGTTATGGTTTTACATCCTGGTTCTCACGTGGGAGCAGGAGTGGATGCTGGCGTAAAGCAAATAGTTAAGGGAATAAATAATGTTTTGACTAAAGACACTGATGTGTATATCGCGCTTGAAACAATGGCTGGCAAGGGCGCTGAGATAGGAAGAACTTTTGAGGAACTTGCTATGATTTATGACGGCGTGAAGTACAATGATAAGCTTCGCGTTTGCTTTGATACTTGTCACACTCACGATGCAGGCTACGATATCATAAACGATGCTAGCGGCGTGTTTGAAAAGTTTGATAAGGTGATTGGCATTGACCAAATAGCAGTATTTCATATAAACGATAGTAAGAATGAGTTTGAATCTCATAAAGATAGACATGAAAATTTTGGCTTTGGAAATATTGGATTTGATGCTTTGATGAACATTATCAATATGAAAGAATTTGAGTCTGTTCCAAAGATTTTAGAAACTCCATATGTTAAGGATCCAGAAAATGAGAAGAAATCTTACCCACCATATAAGTACGAAATTGAGATGATTAAGAGTGGTAAGTTTGATCCTAAATTGATTGAGAAAATAATAGAAAACAAAGGCGAATAGATGAACAAAGATATCTTAAAAGATATAAAAGGTGCGATTATCGATTTGGACGGCACAATACTTGATAGTGCTTGGGTCTGGGACAAAGTGGATGAAGAGTTCTTAGGCGCAAGAGGTTTTGACGTGCCTGAGCATTATGTGGAAACTATTTCTCCTATGGGTGCAGAGAAAGCTGCCATTTATACGAAAGAAGAATTTGGTTTACATGACGAGAGTATAGAAGAGATAGTGGCAGAGTGGTTTGAAATGGCTAAGAAAGAATATAGAGATGACATCATTTGCAAGCCTTATACTAAAGAATACATCAAGTTTTTGTACGATAATAATATTAGATTATCAGTGGCTACATCTTCAGATCGCGAGTTATTTATCCCAACTCTTAAAAGAGAAGGAATACTCGGATATTTTTCTGAGATAGTGACAGTGGATGATGTGCCAGCGGGTAAACATTCGCCGGATATCTATTTGGAGTGCGCAAGAAGAATGGGCGTGGCTCCTAGTGAGTGCGCAGTGTTTGAAGATATACTAACTGCAGTAAAGAGCGCCAAAGAAGGTGGCTTTATAACAGTAGGAGTGAAGGATAATAAGTCATTACACAACAGAGAAAAGATAGAAGAAATTTCGGATTTATATATCGAAAGTTTTAAAGATATACTATAATATAGGAAGAGTGTAAAAACTAAATATTAATAATCGTGTGAGGATTTTCTATATCATTTAATAAGGTCGGAGGAGTAGAAAATGAAAAGATTATTAAAGAAAGTTGTAAGTATTATGCTAGTGGCAGCGCTAGCTTTTGTTCCTGTGTCATTTGTTGGGAACGAAAAGCAGGTAAAGGCTGAAGTGAAAGGAAAACTAGCTACACATGTAACAGGACATTGGTCATACTGGGATGGTTCTCAGACTGTAGTTAAGACTAATGAGTCTTTGTTAGAAAAGTTACCTACTATAGCTAACAAAGATTCTTACAGATTTACTACAGACAACTATGATCA
>JAGCPW010000017.1 GCA_017965495.1 Eubacterium sp.
CATCCTGATGTGTTTAACGTATTACTTCAAGTACTAGACGATGGACGAATCACTGACTCGCAGGGTAGAACTGTAAACTTTAAGAATACAATTCTAATAATGACTTCTAACATTGGTTCTTCGTATCTACTAGAGGGCATTGATGATAATGGAAACATTAAAGAAGAAAACGAGAAGATGGTTATGGATGATTTGAAGAATCACTTTAGACCTGAGTTCTTGAACAGACTTGATGAAATCATTATGTTTAAGCCACTTACAAAGGATAATATAGCTGGAATAGTTGATCTAGTAATCGATGAACTTAACGCAAGACTTAAGGAGAAAGAACTTAAGGTTGAGCTTACTAAGAAGGCTAAAGACTTCGTTATTGAGAGTGGATATGACCCAGTTTACGGCGCTAGACCGCTTAAGAGATTTATCCAGAAGAATGTAGAGACTTTGGCAGCAAAGACTATATTAGAGGGCGATATTAGCCTTGGAGAGACACTAGTATTTGATGTGAAAGATGACAAACTAGTTGTAAAAAATAAATAAGCGATTTTTGCGATAAAAAAGGGCAAAAAACCCTTAAAAATCACTAAATCGACCTTTAATCTCACCATAAATTTTGTTATAATTTTATGGTGAGATTTTTTACGTTGGGCAAGTGCGCCCAATTATAAATAGTGCAAAAATAGAGGACATTATGATTAAAGGATTATGGTATAAATGGATAATAGTTTTTCTAGTTTCAATGGTTCCACTAGTGGAGCTTAGAGGAGCTATTCCTGTGGCTGAAGGTTTTCATTTGAGACCTGTTTGGCTATACATTGTAATAATTATTATTGGAAATATGCTTCCAGTTCCAATCATCTTTTTCTTCGCGAGAAAGGTGCTTCTTTGGGGCAAAGATAAAAAGTATATTGGAAAGTTTTTCACTTGGTGCTTGGAAAAAGGAGAGCGCGGAGGAGAGAAACTTACTCAGAAAACTAGAGGCGGAGTGTATGTTGCACTTTTGCTTTTTGTCGGAATTCCACTTCCAGGAACAGGTGCTTGGACAGGAACTCTTGCGGCCAGCATTTTGGATTTAGACTTTAAGAAGAGTTGTCTAGCAGCTATGGGTGGAGTTCTTTTAGCAGGAACAATAATGTTGCTACTTAGCCTAGGAGTATTCTCTGGCATTAGAGCAATTGGATAGAGGTAAATATGGCAGACTATTATAAGTTTAAAAATAAACAACCACAAAGAGCACAGTATCAATCTAGCCTACTAGGTAAGGTTGCTATTGGTATTACTGCACCTGCAGTTATTCTTACATTTATTTCAATTATTCTTTCTTTTGCGAACGTCAAAGTATTTGGCGTAAACCCATTTGCTATAACTATCGTTTGCGCAGGTATAACAATTCTAGGTTGTATATTGATTGCCATTGATATCGTAATCTTTAACCGCAAGCAGGCAAAAGAAAACAATGGCGGAAAGCGTGAACCAAAGGCTATGGATATTGGACGTATGGTTCACTTGGTTATTGGAATAGTAGTTGGAATTATTATTGGATATTTGATTTGGGGAGCAAAGTTTGGCCCAAGATAGATAGAGGAAACCATGGATTTATTTGATTACGCTAGAGACGTAAATACAAAAAAAGAATCACCCCTAGCTAGTAGACTTCGTCCAAAGACTTTGGATGAAGTGGTAGGACAGGAGCACATCATAGCTAGGGATAAACTTTTATATATAGCCATCAAGGCAGACAAAATCAGTTCTGTTATTTTTTATGGTCCACCGGGTACAGGAAAGACTACTTTGGCGAAGGTGATTGCAAATACTACTAGTTCAAAGTTCACACAGCTTAACGCTACGGTATCTGGTAAGAAGGATATGCAAGACGTGGTGGCTAAAGCCAAAGACGAACTTGCAATGACTGGAAAGAAAACAATTCTATTTATCGACGAAATACATAGATTCAATAAAAGTCAGCAGGATTACTTGCTACCTTTTGTAGAGGACGGCACAGTGATTTTGATTGGGGCTACTACAGAGAACCCATACTTTGAAGTGAATCGCGCGCTTATTTCTAGATCAATTGTTTTTGAACTATATCCTCTAAGTGAAGAGAATATTAAGACTTTGATTAGAAGAGCCGTGGAAGACGAAGAATGTGGAATGGGTTCATACAATGTCACTATAGATGATGAGTCAGTAGACTTCTTAGCAAACATTGCAAATGGTGATGCGAGAACTGCACTTAATGCTATCGAGTTAGGAGTTCTAACAACAGATCCATCAGAGGATGGAAAGATTCACATCACATTGGAAGTGGCGCAGGAATGTATCCAGAAGCGTGCTCTTAAGTACGACAAAGATGGAGACAATCACTACGATACTATCTCAGCTTTTATAAAGAGTATGAGAGGCTCAGATCCAGACGCGGTAGTTTACTACCTAGCTAAGATGCTAGCAGCTGGAGAGAGTATAGATTTTATTGCTAGAAGAATTATGATTTGTGCATCAGAGGATGTGGGAATGGCTAATCCTAATGCTTTAGTAGTTGCTACATCGGCAGCTGAGGCAGTAAGACAAATCGGAATGCCAGAAGCTAGAATCATTTTGGCTGAGGCTGCAGTGTATGTGGCAATGTCTCCCAAAAGCAACGCTTCATACATGGCAATCGAAAGAGCGATAGCAGAAGTTGAAAACAATGTTCAGGCTAGAGTGCCAGCGCATTTGCAGGATGCACACTACAGTGGACATGATGACTTGGGACACGGTGTGGGATACAAGTACGCACACGATTTTCCAAATCACTATGTGGATCAACAATATTTGCCGGACGAGATTAAAGATAAGAAATTCTACGAGCCAGGTGACTTGGGAGTAGAAAAAGAATTGAAAGAGCGTTTGGCGAAGATTAAAAACGAAAAGTAGAAATTCAAAATAAATTTTGCACCGGAGGTGCTTATGAAAGCATTAGTCGAGAGACTAGCAACAGGTATTTCAGTTTACGAAACTCCTGATGCGGAAATGTCAGAAAACCAAATAGCTGCCACATTGGACAGTGGAGAGAGCAAAGAGGGAGAGATTACCATTAAGAGTAAAAATGGACTCCCTATTAAAGGTGTGGTTTGTAGCACAGATTCTCATGTAAGTTTTGAGAATGACTCATTTGACGGAACAGAGAATACTATTAAGTACAAAATCACAACCGAAAATCTTGCTCCAGGTCAAGTGGTTAGTGGAACTATCAGCGTGGTAACAGATGCTGGTGATTATGCGATTCCTTTTGGTATTACTATGAAGGAGCAGGCTATTCATACTTCAGCAGGCGATATCACTGATTACGATAGTTTTGTAAAGGCAGTGAAAGAAGGATACGACGAAGCTTTAATTGTTTTCTTGTCAAAAGATTTTAGAGATTTCTTCTTGGCTGAGGACAACAAAGGATACACTCTCTACAACCAAGTAATGAGAAATGGAAATAGAGATACTGCTCTTGAAGAGTTCTTGGTGGGGATGGGACTAAAAGAGAGAATCCAAATCAGACTTAAAGACAGCTACAAAGAATACGCAGACATTACAGAAAATTACAGCGATGTTATTAAGATTTATAAAAACACTTGGGGTTACACAGAAATAGACGTGGAAGTGGAAGGAGATTTCTTCTACGGATGCGAGCCAAAGATTGGTGGAGAGCAGTTTAATGGAAACACTGTTGAGTACACATACTTTATCAATGCATCAAGACTTCACGGCGGAAGTAACCACGGAAAGATTAAGTTTAAAACATCTAACGAGACTTTGGTTTACGACATTATAGTGGTAAACGAAGCAGTAAGAGATGATGCATATATCAATGCAAAGAAGAGTGCAATTAGTTTTGTTAAAAACTACTTGGCATTTAGAACTGGAAAGATAGACGGCGAAGAGTGGAAGAAGAAAATGATCCAGACTGCCGAGGATAGATTTGACTGGGACGAGAATGACATCATGGGTCTATCAGCTACAGCACAAGTGGCTATCTTGGATAATGACGAGTCAAAGGCACTTGAAACTCTAAACACTATTTCTGGCATTATGGCAGACAAGGGTGATGAGAAAGATATCAGTGAGTACTGTTATTACTTGTACTTGAGATCTTTGTACAAGAACGATGCAGCGTTTACTGAAGACATAAAGAAAGAAATCAAGAACTATTTCGAGAATGGTTATGACACTTGGCAAGTGCTTTGGGTATTGTTCTACACAGATGATAGATACAATAACAATCCATCGCTCAAGTACACATTGGCTAAGCGTGCATTTAACCACGGAACAGTCAGTCCAATCATTTACTTTGAGGCTGCACAGGTTCTACTAGATGAGCCAGCGCTTCTAAAAGAGATTGGTGATTTCGAAATTCAGGTTATTAACTTTATTGCTAGATACGATATGGTTAAGCGTCCATTTGCAAAACAAGTGGCGCTAGTTCTCGAGAGAGAAAAAGGATTCAACGATAAAATCTTTGAGACACTCACTAAGTTTTATGAGGCTACTAAACTTAAAGATGTGCTTACAACTATTTGTCGAATGATAGTGAGTGGCGACAAGAGAGATAAAAAGTATCACCAGTGGCTAAAAGCTGGTGTGGCTAAAGATATCAATGTAACAAACCTATTTGAGTATTACATTTACACGGCTGATACATCAAACTACGACAAACTAGAGAAGAATGCGTACAAGTACTTTGAGCTAGGAACAGAATCCCTAGAAGAGAACAGAGATTACTTCTTTGCAAATGTTGTTAACAACTTTGCGCCAAAGGATAAGACATATGCTAAGTGCTTGGCAGATATGGAAAGATTTGCTACAGACGAGATTTTGGCGGAGCGCAATAATACTCATCTTCAGTTTGTTTACAGAGATGTACTTAACGATGATTTTATCGTGGGCGAGCTAGAAGATCATCTTCCAAATGTACTTCACACTTACAAGATAGAAGTGGACAATCAAAACATTAAGTCAGTGATTGTCGCACACAAAGAAGTGGACGCAGTGCAAGAAGTTGATTTGAAAGACGGCGTAGCTTACGTACAACTTTACACAAAACATCCAGTCATTATGTATGTGGACTACAGAGGAAGATTCCTCTCAAAAGTAGAGAGCACTATTACAAGCATGGCTGAGATGATTAAAACTTCTAAGACAGGCTTTAGCGCAATGCTTAAGCTTTGTGATACAGAAGATTTGATTAGTCACCCAAGCAAGCGCAAGGGCGAGGCTAAAACTATCAAGGATACAATGGAGATTAGAGGTATCTCTGAACACTACAAACACTTCCTTGAGAACTTTGCAGTAAACTACTTCTACAAAGGATATGACATGGGCGAACTTGATTTATTCCCACTTGATTTTGACCTAGACCAGATGTCCATAATTGCTAGAAGAAAAGTGATTGAGATTATGCTATCAAGAAATCATTTAAAGAAGACTTATCCACTTGTTGCAAAGTACGGATACAAAGGAATTGATAAGCAGTTAATTGAAAAACTTTGTATCGAGCTAGTGAAAGATCCAGACTACGACAATAACGAGATAGTAGTCGAGATGTGCGGAAATGTTTTCAGAAATGGAAGCAGAGACAAAGAAATTCTCAAGTACTTAGGAAAGCACTATGAGAGCGGTTCACAAGAACTTTATCAATTGTTCCTAGCATCTAAGTCACTAGAGATTGATGATAATACAATTGCTGAAAGATTACTTATTCAGTATATGTTTGAGAATGATACATCAGACAAGATATTTGATATCTACACTGAGTATTTGAAATACCCAACATCATCTAAAGTGCGCAAGGCTTTCTACACATATGTAAGTTACAACTACTTCATAAAGAAAGTACAGTGTCCAGATATCGTTTGGGAAATATTGGAAGAGGAGTATGCTAATGGATTTAACACTCCAATGATTTGTAAGATTGCATTTATCGAGGTTATGTCCAAAGAATCAGATCCTTCCAAGAGACAAATCACAATAGTTGAGACACTTATCAACGAGCTTGCTAAAAACAGCATTCACTTTGAATTCTATAAGAAGTTTAGCAAGTGGATTAAGATTCCATTTGGAATGGTTGATAAGACCATCATAGATTTTAGAACTAATCCAAACCACAGAGTTGAGATTAAATATACAATCACTACTCCAGAGGGCAAGTTAGAGCCAGTGGTTGAGGAGATGGGAAGTATTTACCAGGGAGTATTTACAAAAGAGATTATCATGTTCTACGGTGAGCAGATAAACTACAGCATTAGAGAGTACTCAGAAGAAGCGCCTAACGGCAAAGTGGTAGATAACTACTCAGTTAGAATTTCTAAGAAAGACATCTACAATGACGAGACAAGATTTGGAATGATAAATTCAATGATGGTTTGCAGAGAGCTAGGCAAAGACAAAGAATGCAAAGAAATCATGCAGACTTATGAATTAGATAAAGTAGCAGGAAAAGAATCATTTAAACTGCTATAAGGAGGAGAAAAGTGGGCAAAGGTATAATTCTTGGAATTGATTTTTCCATGGACTTTACACAACTTGCATATTTGGAAAATGATGTGACACCTAAGAACATTCACACTAAGAATAAAGACACATTTCAGATTCCAACGACAGTTTGTTACAACAAAGAATTGATGGAGTGGTCGTCAGGTGATGAAGCTGTTAGCAAAGGAAGACTTAACAATAGTACTTCCTATACTAACTTGCCTAAGATGTGCTCTAAGAGAATGCGAAAAGACGACAGAGAAGTGGTCAAAGTATTCATGGAGTATCTAATCGATTTGGCAAGACGTCGCTGCAAGACAAGAGTCATTAGAAACATTTTGATTTCTGTGGAAGATCTTAATCCAACAATGGTTGATAACATAAAGAAAATCTTTGTGGAGATGGGATTTGAGAAGAAGCAAGTCAGAATAGTTTCACACACAGAGAGCTTTGTTTACTTTATCTTAAACCAGAACAGTGATATTTGGGTTAACAAGGTATTATTAGTTAACTACAACAAATATGACTTCTCACTTAGAAAACTAAGTGTAATGAAGAGCAGAAAGCCATATGTGGCTGATGTGGAAGAGAAGGACTACTCATTTATTGAGAATAAGATAAAAGAGAAAAACGTGGTGTTTGACTCAGAACTTGATGATAACGCTATGGTTCAACTTGATAAGTCTTTGGCTAGGCAGCTAGCAAAAGAGCTAAAGGATGATGTAGTGTCAGCCATCTATCTAGTGGGACAAGGATTTATCGATGCAAGCTGGGATAACACTATTAAAGAAATCTGTGAAAACAGAAGAGTGTTCCAGGGTAACAACTTGTTTGTAAAAGGTGCAGCTTACGCCGCCAAAGAAATATTCCATCTTCCAACTTTAGAAGAGTTTGTTATCTCTTGCGAGGGAAGAACTCGTGTGAAGATTACAATGAGTCTTAAGAAGAAGGATAGAGATAGCGCAATTGCTTTATCAGACATTGGACAGCATTGGTACGGTGCAAGCAAAACAATCGAGTGTATTATGGAAGAGCCTACAGTGGCAGAGTTTGCAATACACGATATTATAAATAAAAATACAGAGCACTTTGAGATGGACTTAAGCGGTTTCCCTAAGCGTCCGCCAAAGACCACAAGACTTGAAGTGAACTTTAAATATTTGACAGAACATGAGATTGAAATTGAGATTAAAGACTTAGGATTTGGAGAGTTCTACGAAAGCTCCGGCAAGAGTGTAAAGAAAACATTAAAAGTATAATAGGAGGGTACAATGAATAAACTTTCATTATGTACTAACCACATCGAAAAACCTTTTTATATCAGAGAGATAAATAAGAATATCTTTTCTATCGAAGAGTTAGGATATTATCTTTACAACTATCTTTATTTGATAGACGATGAGTTTTTTGGTGAATCACTAATAAACTACATAGAAAATGAACTGGAGCAAAAGACTATAGCTTCCGGACTTCATCAGATTATTGAAAACAGAGGATCATTGGGAGAGAAAATATCCTTTGTTATAAAGAACTGCGGTTACTACACAGAAAAAGAATCTGAGAAGTTGGAAAATCACCTTGTGATGCTTAGCTCTAAAACCGCTACTGAGCGAGTCAAGGCTAAGGCTGATATTTTGATGGAGAATGAAAAGTTCAATATGGCCATCAACTACTACAACAGTATTCTAAACAAAGCTGTAAACACAGATTTAGAAGACGAGTTCTACGGCAATGTTTACAATAACTTAGGAGTAGCGCTTGCAAGGCTCTTTGAATACGAGAGAGCTGCTGTGGCATTTAGAATGGCATATAGACTTAACAATTCTGTCTATACTCTAGAAGCGATTATCAACTGCGATTTGATTTTAGATGACCTAGAAAGATTAGAGCGAGACGTTAAAAAGTATGACGTATCAGACGCAGTCGTCACACGCCTTAAGAATGAGTTAGACGCAAAGAAGAAGAGAATCAAGAAAAATTGGTCTAAGGCCAAAGAGAATAAATACATTCAAAAATGTAAGAAAGAATATATAGTAGAGGTTAATAGCTAGACTTTACTAAATAACATAGAGGTGACTATTAAAATGAGCAAAGAATTTGAAAAGAATTATAATCCTCACGATATAGAGGATAGATTATATGAGAAGTGGATGAATAATGGTTATTTCCACGCAGAAGTTAATAAGGATAAAGAACCATTTACTATCGTAATCCCACCTCCAAATATCACAGGACAGCTTCATATGGGACACGCACTCGATAACACTTTGCAGGACATTCTCATTAGATTTAAGAGAATGCAAGGTTACGAGGCTTTGTGGGTTCCAGGAACTGACCACGCATCTATAGCTACAGAGGCTAAGATTGTTGAGAAGATGAGAGAAGAGGGTGTATCTAAGGACGATATCGGAAGAGAAGGTTTCTTAGACAGAGCCTGGGATTGGAAAAAGCAGTACGGTGGAAAGATTGTTTCACAGCTTAAAAAGATGGGTTCATCTTGTGATTGGGACAGAGAGCGTTTTACATTGGATGAGGGATGTTCAAAAGCAGTTAAAGATGTATTTGTAAATCTATTTAATAAAAAGGCAATCTACAGAGGTGAGAGAATCATCAACTGGTGTCCTAAGTGTCTTACATCTATTTCTGATGCAGAGGTAGAGTACGAGGAGCAACCGGGAAAGTTCTGGCACCTACGTTATAAATTGACAGACGGAAGTGGTTATGTAGAACTAGCTACTACACGTCCAGAGACTATGCTTGGCGATACTGCTGTAGCTGTTAATCCAGAAGACGACAGATACAAAGACATCGTAGGCAAAACTGTTATTTTGCCACTTGTAAATAGAGAGATTCCTGTAGTAGCAGATGACTATGTAGATATGGAATTTGGTACTGGTGTAGTTAAGATTACTCCAGCGCATGACCCTAACGATTTTGAAGTAGGACAAAGACATGATCTTCCAATAGTTAACTGTATGACTGACGATGCTAAGATAACAGAAGATTATCCAAAGTATGCAGGAATGGACAGATTTGAAGCAAGAGATGCCATCATAAAAGATTTAGAGGCAGAGGGTGCCTTAGTAAAAATAGAAGACCACGTTCACAACGTTGGAACATGTTATAGATGTCACACTACAATAGAGCCTAGAGTTTCTTTGCAGTGGTTCGTTAAGATGGACGAACTTGCAAAGCCAGCTATTGAGGCTGTAAAGAAAGGTGACACACAGTTTATTCCTAAACACTTCGACAAAACATATTTCCACTGGCTAGAGAACATCAAAGATTGGTGTATCTCAAGACAGTTATGGTGGGGACATAGAATTCCAGCATTTTACTGTGATGATTGTGGAGAGATGGTTGTTACAAAAGAAGACAATCCAGTTTGTCCTAAGTGTGGAAAACCAATGAGACAAGATCCAGATACACTTGATACTTGGTTCTCATCAGCGCTTTGGCCATTTAGTGTTTTGGGTTGGCCTGAAAAAACCGAGGAGATGGATTATTTCTATCCAACAGATGTTTTAGTTACTGGATACGATATCATTTTGTTCTGGGTAATCAGAATGATGTTCTCAGGTTTAGAGCATGTGGGCGAAGTTCCATTTAGAAAAGTTTTGATTCACGGTTTGGTTCGCGACTCCCAAGGACGCAAGATGAGTAAGTCTCTTGGAAACGGAATTGATCCGCTTGAGATTATAGATGAGTATGGTGCAGACGCACTTAGATTTACTTTAATCACTGGTAATGCTCCTGGAAACGATATGCGTTTCTATATGGAAAGAGTAGAGGCATCGAGAAACTTTGCTAACAAGGTTTGGAATGCATCTAGATTTATCCAGATGAATATGCCAGAAGATGGTATTGATCTAAGCAAAAAGCCAGACAGCTTTACTGATGCAGATAAATGGATTTTATCTAAGGCTAATAAGGTAGCTAAGGATGTTACAGAAAACCTAGACAAATATGAGATAGGTATTGCTGCAGATAAGATTTACAACTTCATCTGGGAAGAGTTCTGTGATTGGTATATCGAGATGGTTAAGCCTAGACTTTACAACGATGATGACGAGACTAAGTATGCAGCATTATGGACTCTACAAAAAGTTTTGATAGATTCACTAAAACTTCTTCATCCATATATGCCATTTATCACTGAGGAGATTTTCTGTAATCTACAAAGTGATGAGGAATCAATTATGATTTCTGATTGGCCAGAGTATACAGATGAATTTAACTTTGAAAGGGAAGAGGAAGCAGTAGAGACTATCAAAGAAACTGTAAGAACTATCAGAAATGTTAGAAGCGAGATGAATGTTCCTCCTTCAAAGAAAGCAAAAGTATTTGTAGTATCTGAAGATGAAAATATCAGAGACATCTTTGAGAAGGGCGAAGTATTCTTTGCGACACTCGGATACGCTAGTGAAGTTGTTATCCAGGAAGATAAAACAGGCATAGATGATAGTGCAGTTTCAGTAGTTATACCTAATGCTAATATTTACATTCCATTTGCGGAATTGGTAGATATAGATAAAGAAACCCTGAGACTAGAAAAAGAAGTGGAAAGACTTGATAAGGAACTTGCTCGTGTTAACGGAATGCTTTCAAATGAGAACTTCGTATCAAAAGCTCCAGAGGCTAAGATAAACGAAGAGAAGGCTAAGAAAGAGAAATACGAGCAGATGAAAGAGCAAGTAGTTTCACAGCTTGAAAATTTCAAAAAGTAGATTAATATTATCTAGTTTTGTGGTAAAATATTCAAAGTATCATTTAATGATTGAGAGGAGAAAGAAATGATTAATTTTGACGAAGAGATCAAAAAGTTTCACCCAAGTTTGGAAATTGAAGAAGCAGAAGACGCTATTTACAACAACAACATTTCTGATATCACAGATGTGATGAGCGAGATGGTAGGAGAGTTAAAGGGAGACAAATAAATGATTTGTTATAATTGCGGAAACATTCTTACCAACAGCGATTACTGTAGCCACTGTGGTATGGATGTCAGTGTGTATAAAAAGATAGTAAAGCTTTCAAATACTTACTATAACGCTGGTATTACTAAGGCAAAGAATAGGGATTTGGCTGGCGCAGCTGATATGCTTAGACGTAGTGTTAAGCTAAACAAGCGCAACGTGGATGCTAGAAACCTTCTAGGCTTAGTTTACTTTGAGATGGGTGAGACTGTTCAAGCATTCTCAGAGTGGGTTATGAGCACTAATATTCAGCCTGATAACAACCCAGCAGATAAATATTTGGTTGCTATAGAGCAAGATAGAGCAAAGGTGGATGAATTAAACCACACTATTAAGAAGTTTAATATTGCTCTAGAATATGCGAATGAAGGCACAGACGATATGGCCATCATTCAGCTTAAGAAAGTTCTTAACCAAAACCCTAAGTTCATTAAGGCTTCACAACTTTTGTGCTTGCTTTATATGAAAAATGGTCAGTATGAGAGAGCTAAGAGAACAATCCTTAAGTCATTAAAGATTGATAAGTGTAACCCTCTAAGTATTTATTACTTAAGAGAAGTTAACATGTATATGGAAGAGGAGCGCAAGAACGATCCTGAGAAGAGAATTAACAGGAGACGTAAGCTTCGTGGAACTATGAATGATAGACCATATCTAAGTGGTGACGATGTAATCATTCCTCAGAAGAGTTTCAGAGAAACTATGACTGGCGCTCAAAGTATCTTGTATGTAATTATCGGTATCTTACTAGGTGCAGCACTTATTTACTTTGTAGTTACACCTGCTAAGATGGCGCACGTTACTGATACAGTGAACGAAGCCAAAGTAGATTACAATAAGAAGATGGCTGTGAAGAACACTTCGGTCAGCGAACTTCAAGACAAGGTACAGTCTCTTGAAAAAGAAAAAGATAAATTGAATTCAAAACTTGCTAAGTTTACAGATTCAGATAATACTATTGCTGACAATTATAATTATTTGTTAGATGCTGTAGATAATTACTTGAACGAGGACTATGATGCAGCAGCTAAATCGCTCGGCAAAGTGGACGCAGACATGAAGATGAACTCAGAAGCGTTTGATAGTGTATATAAGAAGATGAGTAAGAAGATGTCAGGCAAGATTTCTGGTGGCGCATATGATGCCGGAATGGAAGCCATGAACACAAACGACTACGGAGAAGCTATCAAGCAGTTCAACAAGTGTTTGAAGGTGGATAAATCTAATACGGAAGCTATGTACTATTTGGCTTGGGCTTACAAACATAACGGCGATAATGAAAACGCTAAGAAGTGGTTCAAGGAAATAGCAGATAACTACGAAGGTTCCGATTACTATGACGAAGCCAAAACACAGTACGAAGATCTAAACGGCTAAAGTAACTAATATTAAACTAAAAAGGAATTGCTGTAGTGGCAATTCCTTTTATAAGTAAATGGAGAACAAGATGGAAAAAGTAATTAAACTTTTTAAACCTGATTTATCAGACACAAAACACAAAATATATTTCGGCATAAAAGTGGCTGTAGCATTAGTCTACACATTTTTTATGGTGAAAGTATTTGTGGACAAAGGTTATTACAACTGGAAAATAGTAGACAAAAAGGAAGTGGCTTTTGTCGAGCCATCAAGAATAGTTATATTGCTTTTGGTTTGGGTGCTTGGAATGCTTTTGCTATTTATGAATCTAAAGTTGAGCAAAAAGCAAAACACTATAGCATCAATTGCGCTTAGCATCATTTCAATAGTTCTTATTTTTGTTAACACCCAATTTGTGCTATCAATGGGAACAATGGGTGATGTGTTTGGATATCTAATCCATATGAGATTTATTCATATAGTGTTTAACCTATTCATCCTAACTACTATATTTTTAGTTTTATATGCTATTACAGGTAGCTTTAAGATATCAATTTACGTGCTATCTATTTCAGCGCTTATCCTTTCGCTAGTAAACTACTTTGTGACACAGTTTAGAGGAACTGCTTTTATAGCGGTTGACTTTACAACAGCTGACACAGGACTAAGTGTGGCGGGCGGATACACATACCAGCTAGTTTACAGAATGATTATCGGCATAATGGTAACAATGCTTATATGTATAGCTGCATCCAAACTAGGCAGAAACCCAATTAAGTTTTTGTGGCTTAGAGCGGCAGTTGCAATACTAGCTGTAGTTTTCATCTTGGTAGGATATGTTAAACTTTGGAACAGCAGTTACTACGACAAATTAATAAAAGTAAAATACTATAAGCCACAAGAGACATATATGCAAAATGGTTTCTATATTACATTCTTCAAGAGTATTAAAGATATACGAGTGAAAGCTCCTAAAGGATACTCTAAAGAAAAAGTAGAAGGCTTCGCCAAAAAATACCCAGGCACTAAAGCTTCTACTAAGGAAATACCAAATGTTATCGTGGTGATGGATGAAGCTTTTACAGATTACACAATGCTTTGTGATCTTGATATAAACAAGGATAATCTTCCTTTCTTGCACAGTTTGAAAGAAAATACTATTTCTGGAAGATTGTTTACTCCAGTGTTTGGTGGTGGAACGGTTTCTACAGAGTTTGAATCGCTCACAACAAACACTATGACATTTGAACCATACGGTGTTACATCTTACACCACATTTATACATGACCCTATGGAATCACTTGCATCTAACTTGAAAGAGCAAGGAATAGGCAAAGCAGAAGCAATTCATCCATTTATTAAGGAAGACTACAAGCGCGACAAAGTATACAACTACTTTGGCTTCGATGCTTTCTATGGAATGGAAGACTTTGGCGAGGATCCAGAGATTTGTGGCACATTTATCTCAGACAATGCCGATGTGGAAAAAGTGATAGAGAAGTACGAGAAGTATAGAAAGTCTAGCAAGAAGCCATACTTTATGTACAACGTCACAATGCAAAACCACAGTCCGTTCTTAAGTGGAGCAGACTTGGGAGATTACAAACTCGGCTACAAGGCAAAGATGCCAGAAGCTAACGAGTATATGAATTTGATTAGTCACTCAGATGCTGCAGCTAAGAAGTTGATTAACTACTTTAAGAAAGTGGACGAGAAGACAATAGTATTGTTCTTTGGGGATCATCAGCCAAAGGTAGAAGAGTCATTCTTCACAAATATAGATAAGACATTCAAACTAAAACAAATTCCATATGATCAAAGAAAACGTATTTCTTCATATTACTTATGGACAAATTATGATATAGAAGAAAAGCAAGACTATGATATAAGTTCTAACTTCTTAGAAGAATTAGTTTTAAAGAATGCAGGACTTGGAATGAGCGGCTATCAACAGATGGCAAACGATTTAATGAAAGATGTTCCGGTAGTTTCGCTTTACGGATGCTTAGATAAAAACGGTAAATCGTTTATGGCTACAGATAAGAAGTCTAAATACTATAAGAGATTAAATGATTATCATATAGCACAGTACAATGACTTACACGATGTGGAGAATAGAGTAAATAAATTCTTTAAAGTAAAATAAAAAAAGAGGTGTCTAGCAGACACCTCTTTCTTGTTGATATTTATTATTCTTTCATTTTTCTTTTTACATCTTCAAATTCTTCTTGAATTACAGCATCTGGAGCCTTTGTGCAAAGACTAACAACGATGATAGTAATTAAAGCTAAGATGAATGCTGGAAGTAATTCGTAGAAGTCTAATGCAGCCACATTAGGTCTAACTACAAACTTCCAAACGAAGATTGTAATAGCACCAACAATCATGCCAGCGATACAACCATATTTGTTTGCTCGTTTCCAGAATAGCGATACTAACATTACCGGTCCGAAAGTTGCTCCAAATCCACCCCAAGCGAATGAAACAATCTCAAATACACTACTGTTTGGATCCCATGCAATAATTACAGATATAATAGCAATACAGATAACTGCGATACGTGCGATAAGCATTTTCTTTGCATCAGAAAGTTTGATGCCAAATACACCATCTAAAATGTTTTCAGAAACACTAGATGAAGCAGCAAGTAGCTGTGAGTCTGATGTAGACATAGTAGAAGCAAGAATACCTGCTAGTACCACACCACCTACGATTGCTAGTAGAATACCATGAGTACTCATCAAGTGTGCAATCTTAACGATGATAGTCTCAGAACCGTCTGCTCCTAAGAAATCAATCTTTCCTTTGAGTGTCATTGCAAGACCCATAATACCAATAAAGACTGCAATAAACATTGAGATGAATACCCAAACGCTAGCAAATCTTCTTGAAGTCTTAAGTTTCTTTGGATCTCCAATAGCCATGAATCTTAGAAGAACGTGTGGCATACCGAAGTATCCTAGTCCCCAAGCAAGAGTAGAAAGGATTGCAATAAATCCAAATCCACCCGCTGAGCCGATTCCGGCTTTTTTCATATCTGCAGTTATATGAGTTAAACTCAAATATCCTGGAATGTCTTTTACTGTGTTGTGCACTTGATCGAAACCGCCTAATGTGTAAACACCAAAGGCTACGATTGAGATAAGTGCGATTGACATGATAATACCCTGAACAAAGTCAGTAGTACTAGCTGCCAAGAAACCACCTAATGTTGTATAGATGATAATAACAGCAGCACTGATAATCATTGCTGCGTGATAGTCCACGCCAAAGAGTGACGCAAACAATTTACCGCAGGCTGCAAATCCTGAACCAGTGTATGGCACAAAGAATATAATAATGATTAATGCTGCGATAAGTTTAAGTGCATATTTGTCTTTGAATCTGTTTGCAAAGAAGTCTGGAATAGTGATAGCACCAATTCTGTTTGAATAAAGTCTCAAGCGTTTTGCTACGATTAGCCAGTTGATATATGTACCAACTCCTAAACCGATAACTGTCCATACAGCTTCTCCACATCCTGAGATATATGCTACACCAGGAAGTCCCATTAGAAGCCAAGCACTCATATCTGATGCCTCAGCACTCATAGCTGTTACAAAAGGTCCTAACTTTCTTCCTCCCAAGTAGAAATCGCCTGTATTTTTGTTCTTGTTTGAAAAATACAAGCCCACGATTATAGTCATTAGCATATAACAAACGATAGTAATTAAAATTGTTAAATTTGCTGATGTCATATAAATACTCCTAAAAATAATAGTAGTATATTTGGATTCCTCTCCAGGAATATAAAGTTTTTCGTCCCATTCTTCCTATAATAAGAAGACACATCAATAGATATTTTACTTGAAACAGGGCCAAATAGCAAGTTTTACTTAATATTATTAAGTTCGCACTTAACATACTTAAAAATATTAAGATAAAATATCGTTTTTGTTGCAAAAATTAAGGTTTGCAAGTATAATGTTGTAAGTTATTGCGTGAGACATAGAGTTTACGCAATGAGTTTAGATAACTTGAATTAGTTGTGAGGAAGTTGCTAATTCATATATACATAGGGAGGTTATATTATGTCATATGTTGATGAAGTGCTAGCTAAGTTAAAAGAAAAGAACGCTAGCGAACCAGAATTTTTACAGGCAGCAGAAGAAGTACTAGATTCTTTAAGACCTGTTATTGATGCTAACGAAGAGTTATACAAAAAAGAAGCTTTACTTGAGAGAATCTGCGAGCCAGAGAGACAAGTTAAATTTAGAGTACCTTGGGTAGATGATGAAGGTAACGTTCAGGTTAACACTGGATACAGAGTTGAGTTCAACTCAGCTATTGGACCTTACAAGGGAGGTCTTAGACTTCACCCATCAGTAAACATTGGTATTATCAAGTTCTTAGGTTTCGAGCAAATCTTTAAAAACTCACTAACATCACTTCCAATCGGTGGTGGTAAAGGTGGTTCTGACTTCGATCCTAAGGGTAAATCAGATAGAGAAGTTATGGCATTCTGCCAGAGCTTTATGTCAGAACTTTACAGACATATTGGTGCTGATACAGACGTTCCTGCCGGTGATATCGGAACAGGCGCTAGAGAAATCGGTTATATGTTTGGACAGTACAAGAAGTTAACAAACAAGTTTGAAGGTGTTCTAACAGGTAAGGGACTTACATATGGTGGTTCTTTAGCTAGAACAGAAGCTACAGGATATGGTCTTTTGTACATCACTGACGAGCTATTCAAAGATCACGGTGATTCACTAGATGGAAAGACAGTAGTTATCTCAGGTGCAGGTAACGTAGCAATCTATGCTACACAGAAAGCTCAACAGCTAGGTGCTAAGGTTGTTACATGTTCAGATTCAACTGGTTGGATTTATGACCCAGAAGGAATCGATGTAGAACTTCTAAAAGAAGTAAAAGAAGTTAAGAGAGAAAGACTTACAGCTTATGCTGAGGCTCGTCCATCAGCAGAGTACCACGAAGGTCGTGGAGTATGGCAGATTAAGTGTGATGTAGCTCTTCCATGCGCTACTCAAAACGAGCTAGATATAGATGATGCTAAGCAGCTAGTAGAAAACGGATGTAAAGCAGTATGTGAAGGTGCTAACATGCCTACTACACTAGAAGCTACTAAGTATCTACAAGAAAACGGTGTATGGTTCATTGGTGGTAAAGCTGCTAATGCAGGTGGTGTTGCTACATCAGCTCTAGAAATGTCACAGAACTCAGAGAGACTATCTTGGACATTTGAAGAAGTAGATTCAAAACTACAGGGCATTATGGCAAACATCTATAAGAACATTAGTGAAGCTGCTAAGAAGTATGGCCATGAAGGCGACTATGTAATGGGCGCTAACATAGCAGGCTTCGAGAAGGTGGCAGAGGCTATGCTCAGCCAGGGCGTTGTATAAAATAAAAATAATATGCCGAAACCCTTTATTTATAGGGTTTCGGCTTTTTTTATTGCCCTTAAATACAGAGGTTATGACAGTGCAAAAAAAGCAACATCCATTTTGAAAATTTCACAAGAAAAAATCACAAAAATAAACTATAATAGAACTTAGGAGACAGAACGGAAACATAAAACTAAACATGGAGGAAATTCAAATGCGCAAAACACTCAAGAATTTCAAGAAACTCGAAAGAAAAGTGGTGACAATAATGCTATCACTTGCACTTGTGGTGTCAGGATTATTTGTGGCGCCAGCTCATGCAGCAATAAAAAGTGATACACCTCATACAGATACGGTGTCTGGAAACGAGCTGTTAAATCTCGCGGACAAAAAGCCAGAGGGCTACGATGAGACTAGCGACAAGAATCCGTACAACATAGGTAAGGAAGAAAAAGGTGCGATGGCTATATCCACTGAGGAATTTCAAGCATTAAAGTGGGATCCAAAAGACAGAAATAATAACCCTATAAAAATAAGAGAGAATTATACATTTAATGCATCAGATGATCCACTTGATGATTTCGAAAATACCACATCCAGTCATACGGATTTTTTAGACCCTGACGATGGAGATGATCGTGGCATTTATAGAAGTGTATCCTTCGACGAAGGAGATGCTCGAAAGAAAGATATTGCTTACACAGCATACAATAATGATAATCATAAAATAGAACTATGGGTTAGTGATGCTGAGCAAAAAACAGATAAAGTTAAAGTTAATATAGACATGGAGTCAGGCTGGGATAATATTATTCATGCTTGCGATGAACAAATATTTCCTAACCATAGGGGTAATGGCGAGAATTTCTTAAATATTACAAGTGGCGACTTTGATGGTGACGGAGTAGAGACTATCATACTTGCTTCGGTGTGGAGAAAAGATGGAAAAAATACTGGTTTCCTATTTGAGTACAAATATGACCCTTTAACCGTTAGCCTAGAGAGAGTGGGAAATCCATATGTTGTTTACTCTGAAATAGAAGAACTAAGATCATTAAACATAACGGCTGGCGATTTGGATGGAGATAGGCTGGATGAATTATGTGTAATGGATGCTCCAATAAGTGGAACATCGAATAATGATATTGCAGCAAACTTGAGTGTTTTTAAGGGCGTGGAAAATACTTCCATATTTTCTAATAGAATATATGAAGGCGAACAGAAGTCACAGTTAACAGTAGATGATAATGACTTTGAAATAACATTTGCAGGTCCAGCGCTAGACTGTGGAGATACAGATAGTGATGGCACCGACGAATTGGTAGTTGGTGGTTTAAACCTAAGAAATCAGGACGATAAATATTTAGAAAAAGATCAAATGCAACTATTGGGATTGTATGATCTTAAAGATGACACTGTAAAAGTAAGATGTTTATCTCCAGTAGAGCCAAATGCTTACTATGCTACTGATAACAATGGTCGATACACGGATGAAGTGATTATTGATAAAAAAACAGGCCCTACATTTTTGTCTTCAGTGGCAACGGTGGCATTTTGTGGAAGTTCGGGACCTGAGACTATATTCTTTAATGGTTCGCTCTTTGAGTTTACTGAAGATAATGAGAAAGAGAATACATGGGGAGAGCCTAGTGATGTTCCAACTATGTTTAACCAAGAAGATTCAGAAAAAGATACTGAGGCTGGAGTAGAACGTGTTCAAAGTGTTGCTGTAGGTAACTTCAGTGATGATCCGATGGGACATGAATCAATCATATGTTCAATGGCTGTAGATGATGATATATTAGGGACGTTTAAGAAAGAACAATCAGACAGGGTAGGAGCGATTAGTGCTACATATCAAGTTTCAGAGGACAAAACAGCAACAATAGTAGACTCATATGTGTCTAGTACTGAAACACGCAAAATTCAAAATATAGATTATGGAGATACATTTATACCAGGTGATGATACTTTTATGGCGGCTCAAACATTCCATTTGACATCGTGCGACAACGACCACGATGGCTTGCTCCTTCGCTACAACAAAAAGGACTTTATTTATACCGACCCACAGGTGCAGGCGGTTCTTCAAGCGGCACCTTACTTCCCAGGTGTTCAAAACGCAGGAAGTACATCGTACGGCGTTTCAACAACATATAGTTCTTCTAAAACAGAAGAGACCACTCACTCATGGAACGCGGGATTCTATGCAAGGGGAAGTGTTGGTTTATTTGCCGGCGCCGAATACGCTTTCAAAGCCGGTTATGTAGGCTCCAAAAAAACTGTAAAAGAATACGGGGCATCAACTAGCTATACGGCGACATTTAGAGCAAGTAAGAATAATACAGTAATTGTAAATAGAACTCCAGTAGTAAGTTATTACTACGATGTATGGGACAATGAAAACTCACAGTGGGTAGAGTGCGGAATATCAGTTCCAACTAATTTAACCCCTGTTTATTCGCAGCTTACTATACCGGATTACAATGAATTTATAGATCAATATAATCAGATAGCAGCCCAGAATGCTTCAGTAGTGGGACCAGATTATGAAATGCCAACACTTGGCAAGATAGAAGGAAAGGTCAGCGGAGATAATGGTCAGTACTTGCTAGATAACGAAGGAAATCCTTCAAACTATGTAAGCACATGGAGCGGGGCAGCTCTAGACAATTCAGCAAATCTTTCAAACGGATATGATATGAATCTAGATTATGCTGGAAGCAATAAAACTATAGAGTGGGAACATGATGAAAGCGAAAGTTCGAGTGAAACTTGGTCTCATGGTGCTCAATTCTACGCTGAGTTTGGAGTTAAATTTGATGCAGGCGTATACGAACAACATGCGGGCGGATATGGTGGTTATGAGTATATAGATGGAAAAACTAAATCCAAATCTACAACCAAAGGCCATACTGTATCCGGAACAGTATCGGATATAGATGCTCAAGAGCTAGAGGACAAAGGAATATCCGATAA
>JAGCPW010000018.1 GCA_017965495.1 Eubacterium sp.
CATATAATGAATGTTTCTCTAGCTGACTTAAAGAAAAACTATGATAGATTGGATACTCATTTTGACCTATGGAAAGGTGAGAGTGATGCTAATCCATATATTGAAGATTTGATTCAGGAACTTGTGGACAAAGGACTTGCTTACGAGAGTGAGGGTGCTTTGGTAGTGGATATAAAAGAGGATGATGATAAGAAAGAATATCCTCCATGTATTGTTAGAAAGTCTGACGGTGCAGCGCTATATGCCACATCAGATTTAGGAACTATTATTGAGCGCGAGAAACTTTATGAGCCAGATGAGTATATCTACATCACAGATAAGCGCCAAGAACTTCACTTTACACAGGTGTTTAGAGTGGCTAAGAAAGCTGGTTTTGTATCAGATGATAGAGATATGAACTTTATCGGGTTTGGTACAGTGAACGGCAAAGATGGTAAACCTTTCAAGACTCGTGACGGCGGTGTTTATCGTCTTGAGTATTTGATTGACGATATAAATGAAGCGGTTTATAACAAGATGAAAGATAACAAGTCTTTGGATGATGATGAGGCTAAGAAAGTATCTGAGATAGTAGGTTTGGCTGCACTTAAGTATGGTGATCTATCAAACCAGGCTAATAAAGATTACATCTTTGATCTTGAAAAGTTTGCATCATTTGAAGGAAACACTGGTCCGTACATTCTTTATACAATAGTTCGTATCAAGTCTATCCTTGAGAAGTATAAAGCAGAAGGTGGAAGTGTGGACGGACTTGAGATTAAGGCTAGTGACAATGAGACACAAAACAAACTAATGCTTGAAATCTCAAAGGTTAATGAAGTGATAGAATCAGCAGCTGATGAACTTGCACCTCATAGAATTTGCCAGTACATTTATGAATTATCAAATGTGTTTAACAGTTTCTATCACAACACAAAGATATTGGCAGAAGAAGACGAGGACAAGAAGAAAGGCTATATTGCGTTATTAGAACTTACAAAGAAAGTGCTTGAGACTGGTATTGATTTACTTGGATTTAGCGCACCAGATAAAATGTAAAACAAAAATGGATTCTAAATCAGAATCCATTTTTTGCATTAAAAAAGGATTCCGATTGGAATCCTTTTAATTTTATTTCTTTGTTGATTTCTTAGCTGTTGGAACCTGCTGACTAACTGCTGGTGTTTGCTGTTGTTTTTCAGGTTTAGCAGTAGTGTACTGAACGTTAGGGTCTGTAGCTTGAATTAGTACTTGTCTCATACTCTGGATCTCTTCGTTTGAATATGATCTTGGCTCTGTAGGAGCTGTATATAGACCTGTCTCTTTAGCAACAGATATTCCCAAATAACCTAAAATCAAAATAACAACAATAGCACCAATAGTATAAGGTATTATTTTCTTAATCCTTGTTAAAACCTTGTTAGTTTTCTTTGGATTTTTACGATTTTGTTTTTGTTGTTTATATTTATCAACTTTTTCTTGACTCATTAGTATTACCTCTCGTATTAAAAATCTTTTAATATTATAAAACAAACTCAACTGTAAAACAAGAACTAATTATGTTATACTAAATTGCGAGAATTAAAGGAGAATAAGGGCTTTTGAGCAAGTATAAATACATTATTTTTGACCTAGACGGAACGCTAAGTGACTCTAAAGAGGGTATCACAAAGAGTGTTCAATACGCACTAGAAAAAGTAGGAATAATTGAAGAAAATTTAGATAATTTAAATCATTTTGTTGGACCTCCTATGGTAGAGGAATATATGAAAACATATGGAATGTCCAAAGAAAAGGCATTTGAAACTTTGGATTACTATAGGGAGAGATATGTTCCAACAGGTATTTATGAGACGAAACTCTATCCTGGAATTAAAGAAATACTAGAAGCGGTAAAACAAAAAGGTTTAAAAATTGGAATGGCCACTTCCAAACCAGAAGGTATGGCTAAAGATGTTGCTAAGTACTTAGAAATCTTTGATTACTTTGACATTATTTGTGGCGCGGATCTTCATGGTCCAATACAAAGTAAGGCATCAGTTTTAAATAAACTCTTTGAAACATCAACTTTCACAAAAGAAGAATCTGTTCTTATAGGTGATACTAAATTTGATGTGGAAGGAGCTGATGAGATAGGAATTGACTGTCTTGGAGTTACTTGGGGCACTGGTACTAGAGAAGAAATTCTAGAAAGTGGTGCTATAGAAGTATTTGACGATTATCAATCTTTGATTGATTACTTATTAGGAGAATAGAGTGAAGAATAGAGAGAAAGTTACAATTGGACATTTATGGGGAGCATTTTACCCAATATTAATGTATCTAGGTATCACAGTGGTGGCTGGTGTTATTTTGACGTTCATTGCCCTTGGACAAGGACAAATCACAGTTGAGAACAAAACAGTGGATTTTGGAGATTTGCAAAATAACTTTTCTTTGATGATGACTTTCTTTGGCGCATTAATGACAGCGCCTTTGCTTATCCTTATAAAGTATCTTGATGTAAAGAAACAAAGAATGATTGGCGCATATGGATATAAATCAGTATTCTTTGCAAAGTATCTTTTTATTATTCCATTTGCGATTAGTTTTATGTATGTGGCCAATATGGTTGTTGTTATATTGGAAAAGCTTATTCCAAGTATTGCGCATTCATTTGACGAAACAGCTAAAGCTATTTACGGAGCTGATTTGTGGATACAAATTGCTACAGCAGTCATACTAGGTCCTATAGTGGAAGAGTTGATATTTAGAGGATTAATGTATATCAGACTTAAGAGAATGTTTGGCGCAGGCGTGGCTGCATTTGTGACGGGACTTGTGTTTGGATTATTCCATATGAATATTTCTCAAGGTGTATATGCGTTTATATTCAGTTACGGTGCAATATTTGTATACGAGAGATATAAAAATATCTGCGCACCTATTTTGTTCCATATGGCCGCAAATGCCATTTCGGTACTTGTAACTTTTATGGTTAAAGATTATAATACTTCAGCGGGAAATAATACTGCTAATGTAAGTACATCAAGTGAGTGGGTTGGTATTATAATAGTACTTGTAGTTAGTGTATCAATCAGTGGATTGTTTGCACTGTGTATTAAAAAATGGGTAGATCCACAGCCTAAATAAAGGAAGTTATAAATGAAATTACTAACGGTAGCAATACCTTGTTACAATTCAGAAGATTATATGGAAAAGAGCATTAGAAGTGCTCTTAATGGTGGTGAGCAAGTGGAAGTGTTGATTATTGACGACGGTTCTACAGACTCCACACTTCAGATTGCCAAAAAATACGAAAAGAAATTCCCTAGCATAGTTAAGGTTATTCATAAAGAAAACGGCGGACATGGTGACGCTGTAAACGCCGGCATCCAAAATGCCACAGGACTTTACTTTAAGGTTCTAGACAGTGATGATGTCTTAGGCAAAAAAGCTATGGCTAAAGTTCTAGCTTTCCTAGAAAAAGCAGTAGAAACTGATATGGACATAGATATGGTTATCACTAACTTTATGTATGACAAGCAAGGCGTTAAGCGTAAGAAGATTATGAAATATAAATCTGCTATGCCTGTAGAAAAGATTATTACTTGGGATGACGTTAAGTTTGGACAGACACAGTATCTTTTGATGCATTCTGTTATGTATAGAACAGCAGTGCTAAGAGAGTCTGGCCTTGAACTTCCAAAGCACACATTCTACGTAGATAATATTTATGTATTTACACCATTGCCTTATGTAGAAAAGATTTACTACTTAGACGTAGTATTTTATAAATATTATATCGGCAGAGATGATCAGTCAGTTAATGAGTCAGTTATGATTAAAAGACTTGATCAGCAGTATCGTGTAACAAAGATTATGCTAGATGATTACTGTGATATGCATATTAAAAATGAAAGATTAGATAAAGTTTTGGTTCATTACTTCGATATGATGATGTGCGTATCCACAATAATGTCTATAAGAGAGGGTTCAAAGCTTCGCCTCAAAGACAAAGAAGAATTATGGGAGCATCTACAGTTAAAGAACCCAGAGTTATACAAAAAGGTAAGAAAATCAGTTTTAGGAAGATCAATGAACTTGCCAGGAAAGTATGGAAGAAAGACTTCAGAGTTTTTATATAAAGTAGTTCAAAAGATTTTCGGATTTAACTAAGAGCAAAATAAAAAGACTGTTGAATGAGACAGTCTTTTTTGTTGTAATTATTTATTGTGTTGTTTTTGGCTCTTTGGATTCTCCAAAGTCAAAATTCTTAAATGCTACTTTAAAAATAACAAAGTATAGAACGAATGATAGAAGTGCTCCAGTTACTAAGTCTACAATTGAGTGCTGTTTTAAGAATATTGTTGATAGACAAATACAAATCGTTAGAATTAGTGAGCCTATCTTAATTCGCTTGCCAATCTTGCTCTTTAATCCTTGACTGTGGACTAAGCATATGTGTGCTGAGATAGTAGCAAACACATGTATACTTGGTAGCACATTGGTAGGAGTATCCGTGGTGTATAAGAATCTAACAATACTGCCTAAGAAGTTATGACTGATATCAGCTGGATTAATTCTTAAGTTTAATCCATTAGGATATACAGAACAAATAACTAGACAGATAGTCATTCCTAGAAATTCGTATGCACATAATCTGTAGAATTCATTTTTACCCTGGAAGTAGATGAAAATAAAAGCAACTGGTATGTACAAGAACCACAAAATATATGGAATAATGAACCATTCGTTGAATGGAAGTACATCATCCAGTGGTATATGAATAATGTGCAAACCTGGATAATCCGCCGGATATGACTTCTCTAAAAGCATAAACCATGGCATATAAATAAAGAAATATAACAGCGGCCATGTCTGTTTTAGATTTTCTGGTTTTAATCGTTCTTTGTTAAACATAGGTGTAGTATAACACCCATATAAAGTGCTTGACAACTTTTTTATTAAAGTTTATATTAGTAAGGCAGTCAAAATGCAAAAGGGATCTTAGCTCAGCTGGGAGAGCATCTGCCTTACAAGCAGAGGGTCACAGGTTCGAGCCCTGTAGGTCCCATTATGGCTGGATAGCTCAGCTGGCTAGAGCACACGGTTCATACCCGTGGTGTCGGGAGTTCAAGTCTCTCTCCAGCCACTCCAAAACAAGCCGAAAGGCTTGTTTTTTATTGTTAAAAAATAGCAAAAAGTGTGGTACAATTAATAAACTAGCGCAATTGTGCGCTCAATTAAGCGAGGTATTTATATGAGAGTAGGTATAGGATACGACGTTCATAAATTTGCAGAGGGCAGAAAGCTTATTTTAGGAGGGGTAGATATTCCTTTTGAAAAAGGTTTACTTGGTCATTCAGATGCAGATGTTTTGGTCCATGCTGTCATGGATGCTATTCTTGGTGCCACAGGAATGGGAGATATAGGACATCTATTCCCAGATACTGATCCTGAGTTTGAAGGAATCTCAAGTATCGAACTTTTAAAGAGTGTTAGAAAGTTGCTTGCTGCCAACAATTATATGGTTGGAAATATCGATGCCATTATAGTGGCAGAGCAACCAAAGATTGCACCTTACAGAGAGCAGATGATTACAAATATTGCAGATGCTCTAAACATAGGTGAAGATAGAGTGAATATCAAAGCAACTACAGAAGAGGGGCTTGGTTTTACAGGTAAAGGACTTGGTATTGCATCTCAAGCAGTTGCATTGATTGAAGATAGTACAAGCATTTAAGTTTTTCAAAATAATCATTAAAGGCGAGGAAAAATGATTAGGTATCTAGAACAAAATGAAAAACTAAATATTCGCGAGCTATACGAAGAATGTTTTACAGACTCCAAAGCATTGACCGATTACTATTTTACAAACAGACTTCCTAATAACTTTGTCGCGGTCAATGAAAGGGACGGTCAATTAGTGAGCGCTCTTCATTTGATACCTAAAACAGCGGTCATTGGAAAACTTAAATCTCGCGTGATGTACATTTACGGAGTGGGTACTAGACAGTACGCCCGAGGCGAAGGCTGTATGAGGGATTTGATGAACACTGTCATTAAAGATATGTACCAGGATATGGAAGCATTTACGTATCTTATTCCAACAGATCAGACTAATGCCAATGCGTTTAAAAAGTTTGGATTTGAGTTTGTTATGGATAAGCCATTCACCAAACCTATGGAGAATTGGAAGAAGGCTACTCACTCACTTATTTTGAGAAAAGCAGATCACTCTGATTTAGTTAGACTTTCCATTTTTGCTAAGTCTAATACAGAGAGTAAATATAAAGTTACTTTGTCGAAGGATGCCGACTACTTCAAAGAACTTGCTGAACTTATTGAACTAGAAGGCGGCGAGATAGAAATCTATGTCGAGAACAAAGTAATTATGGGTTACAGAGTATGGATTGATAACAAGATATACGAAGAAGTGTTAGACCCAAGCATTCAGTCTATGAGCTATTACGAAAATGAGGGAAGACCTTATTTGATGGCAAGAATCATGAGTGTTAGAAAGACTTTACGTATGTTAGGTTTCTATGGAAATGGAACAGTAATTATGCGAATTTCTGACCCAGTGATTGAAGAGAACAACGGAACATTTAAGTTTACTTATCATCACGGCTCAGTGAAGATGGACAGACTAGATGACGATGTAGTTCCAGAAATTGATGTTACTATCGGAGAACTTACAGCGCACATTTTTGGTTACAACCAAATAGAAGGACTCCCAAGTGTGGCTGAGGATAGTACCGTATTTATAAATGATTATATTTAGGAGTAATTATGAAAATATATAATACATTAACAAGACAAAAAGAAGAGTTTGTGCCACTAGAGAAAGGCAAAGTATCAATGTACGTTTGCGGACCTACAGTGTACAACTTGATTCATATAGGTAACGCTAGACCAATGATAGTGTTTGATACATTTAGAAGATATCTCGAGTACAAGGGATATGATGTTAACTATGTGTCAAACTTTACAGACGTGGACGACAAAATCATTAACGCTGCCATAGAAGAAGGAACCACAGCGGATGAGATTGCTAAGCGTTACATTACAGAGTGCCAGAAGGATATGGAAGGCATGAACATTATGCCAGCTACTACACATCCTAAAGCCACAGAAGAGATTGATGGAATGATCTCTCTTATTGGAACTCTTATCAACAAAGGATATGCCTACGACAAAGACGGCACAGTTTACTTTAGAACAAGAAAGTTCAAAGAATACGGAAAACTATCAAAGAAAAACATAGATGATTTAGAAGCAGGACATAGAGATATCAAGGTGGTGGGCGAAGAGTCTAAAGAAGATCCACTAGATTTTGTTCTTTGGAAGCCAAAGAAAGAGGGAGAACCTTCATGGGATTCACCTTGGTCCGACGGTAGACCTGGATGGCATACAGAGTGTTCTGTAATGGCTAAGAAATACTTGGGCGATGAGATTGATATCCACGCAGGTGGAGAAGATTTGATTTTCCCACACCACGAGAATGAGATTGCACAGAGTGAGTGTGCTAACGGCGTTCCATTTGCAAAATATTGGATGCACAATGCATTCCTAAATATAAACAATAAGAAAATGTCAAAGTCACTTGGAAACTTCTTTACAGTTAGAGATATTTCTGAAAAGTATGACTTGCAAGTTTTGAGATTCTTTATGCTAAGTGCGCACTACAGAAGTCCGCTTAACTTTAGCGATGACTTAATGGAGTCTGCCAAAAATGGTCTTGATAGAATCCTCACTGCAGCTGAAAAACTTAGAGATGTAATTGAGACTGGAAAAGACGATGCGATGACTGACGATGAGCGAGCTAAGGTAAATGAAGCGGGAAGTTTTGTTCAGAAGTTTGAAGAGTCAATGGATGATGACAACAACACTGCAAACGCGATAGCTGCTGTCTTTGACTTGGTCAAATTCTCTAACAGTAATTTAAGTGAAGATAGCACAAAACAGTTTGCAATGGCTCTTTATGAAATTTTGACTGAGCTTACAGACGTGCTTGGAATCATTTTAGAAAAAGAAGAAGAGTCACAAGGTGATGAAGACTATATCAATGAGATGATTGAAAAGCGTGCCCAAGCCAAAAAAGATAAAGACTTTGCGTTGGCTGACAGTATTCGCGATGAACTTTTGGAG
>JAGCPW010000019.1 GCA_017965495.1 Eubacterium sp.
AATGCCCTCTAGTAGATACGAAGAACCAATGTTAGAAGTCATTATTAGAATTGTATTCTTAAAGTTTACAGTTCTACCCTGCGAGTCAGTGATTCGTCCATCGTCTAGTACTTGAAGTAATACGTTAAACACATCAGGATGTGCTTTTTCAATCTCGTCAAAAAGCACTACCGAGTAAGGTTTACGCCTAACTGCTTCTGTAAGCTGTCCGCCTTCGTCATATCCTACATATCCTGGAGGCGCTCCGATAAGTCTAGACACGCTGAATTTCTCCATGTATTCACTCATATCGATTCTAACAATATTGCTCTCATCGTCAAATAAGTTCTGCGCCAAAGACTTAGCAAGTTCAGTTTTACCTACACCTGTAGGTCCTAAGAACATAAACGAACCGATTGGCTTGTTTGGATCTTCCACTCCAGCTTTTGAACGAAGGATTGCTTCTGAAATCTTAGTAACAGCTTCATCCTGTCCAATAACTCGTTTGTGAAGCGCATCATCGAGATGTAAGATTTTATCTCTCTCAGTCTCAGTAAGTTTTGCAACAGGAATACCAGTCCATCTACTAATAATTCGAGCAATCTCTTCTTCTGTTACACTCTCACGAACTAGTGATAAATCCTTACCCTTAACTTTTTCTTCTTCAGCCTCAAGTTCTTTTTGTAACTCAGGGAGTTTTCCGTATTGAAGTTCAGCTGCTTTGTCTAGGTCGTAATCATTTTGAGCCTTTTCAATTTCTTTTTTAACAGCTTCTACTTGCTCTCTTAATTCTCCTAGTTTATTAACGCTAGTCTTCTCATTCTCCCACTGAGCCACTTGCGCATCAAACTCACTCTTGAGCTCTGCCAACTCGCTTTGCAACTCTTCTAGTCTTTCTTTACTCAAGTTATCAGTCTCTTTCTTAAGAGCAGCTTCTTCTATCTCTAGTTGCATTACTTTACGTCTTAGCTCATCAAGTTCTGTAGGCATAGAATCCATTTCAGTCTTAATAAGTGCACATGCCTCGTCCACTAAGTCGATGGCTTTGTCTGGCAAGAATCTGTCAGTAATGTATCTGTCCGACAAAGTAGCCGCACTCACTAAAGCACCGTCCTGAATCTTAACGCCGTGGAACACTTCATATCTTTCCTTAATACCGCGAAGGATTGAGATAGTATCTTCCACTGTAGGCTCTCCTACCATTACTGGTTGGAAACGTCTCTCTAGCGCTTTGTCTTTTTCAATGTACTCTCTATACTCATCAAGTGTAGTAGCACCGATACAGTGTAGTTCGCCTCTTGCAAGCATAGGTTTTAGCATATTGCCTGCATCCATTGCACCCTCTGTCTTACCAGCACCTACTATTGTGTGAAGCTCATCGATAAATAGGATGATTTCTCCATCACTTTCTTTAACATCTGATAGTACTGCTTTAAGTCTTTCTTCAAACTCTCCACGGTACTTAGCACCAGCTACCAATGAACCTAAGTCTAGTGCAAAGATTTTTTTGTCTTTCAAGCCATCTGGCACATCGCCCTTTACAATACGCTGAGCCAAACCTTCGATAGCTGCTGTTTTACCAACACCTGGTTCACCTATTAGAACTGGATTGTTTTTAGTCTTTCTTGAAAGAATTCGAATAATATTTCTTATCTCATTATCTCTTCCAATAATTGGATCTAACTTTTGGTCTCTTGCTCTTTCCACTAAATCTTGCCCATATTTAGACAATGCCTCGTAAGTTCCTTCTGGATTATCTGAAGTTACTCTCTGACTTCCTCTTACAGTTTCAAGAACACTTAGGAATCTCTCGCGAGTGATTCCGAACTCTTTGAAGATATCCTTGATAGCCTTGTTAGGTTTTTTAAGCATTGCTAAGAATAGATGTTCTACTGATACATACTCATCACCCATCTTCTTGGCTTCATCCTCTGCGCTCACCAAAACATCGTTAAGCGCCTGACTCATATGTCTCTCTCCGCCTTGCACCTTAGGCAAAGCCTCAATAGCCTGAACCACTCTGTTATCAAAGTAGTTAATGTCAATCTCCATTCTCTCGATTAACTTAGCAATCAGGCTGTCACTTACAGTTACCAAACTGTGCAAAAAATGCTCTTGATCTATGGCTTGATTACCATACTCCATTGCTATTTTGTCGCACTCCTGTATGCTTTCAATTGATTTTTGTGTGAATTTATTTACATTCATGACATTCACCTCCATCACTTAGTTTCTAATCGTAAAATAAGTACTTTGGTTCTTGCCAAAATACTCATTTCTACTCTTATATTCTCTAATAAAAGTGTGTAATTTTTCCGTATGTTATTTTAAATAAATGTTAAATAAATATGAACAAAAACAATAAAAAAAGGCCATAAATCAACATTAGATTTATGGCCTTTTATCATTTATAAACTAAAACTTTTTGAATCCTAGTTTTTTAAATGAAACTCCTGTTTCATTTTTCAACATTTTATTGAAGTTTTTCATTACACGGCTTACATTTTTATTAACATTATGTTTTGCATAAGCCTTATTTGTTCCATAACCCACTTTTACTTTGTAATTGACACCTTGATTTCGTGGATTGAAACTCTTTATTTTAAATTTTTTACTTGTCTTAAATAGCACCTCACCTGGGTCATAATACTTATAATTCACCTTAAATGAACCAGAACTCTTCTTTAACTCAAACTGAACATGGATTACAGAGTCAAAATAAACAAATGATATCCATTTCCCAGACTTTGTAGTTAAAATTTGGTAATCTCCATTTTCAAAGTAATATGCTTTTCCTACTTTGTCGCCGTAGTTTTTGAAAGCCTTAATAACTTTCTTCCAACTTGCCTTTTTAGGGGCAGCATTTACACTATTTTGACATAGGGCATTTGATGAAGTAAACAATACTACTACAACAAGAACTACTAATAACTTTTTCATTATTTTCATAATATCCTCCTATACTATCAATTGTTTTATATTACTCTTCTTGTAAAGAAGAGTAATATTTGATATACGTAGTATATCAAGCGCTCCACAAAAAAATGCAATGGCTAATGCCATTACATTTCTTAATTTTTCTATTACTTAATCATTTATTTTATTATATCTTCTAACGCCATTACTAAAGCGTTCATCTGCTCTTTAGTTCCAATTGTAATTCTTATATAATTATCAATTCTTGGTTTATCAAAATACCTAATATAGATATCTTTTTCTTTTAGCTTTTCATAGATATCTTTAGCATCCATTGATTCATGTTTAGCAAACAAGAAGTTAGTGGCTGATGGTAAAACATCAAATCCCATCTTCTTGAGTGTCATCTTTGTCTCTTCACGAGTCTTAGTAATTTCATCTACCAGATTTCTAAAATACTCATCATCTTTGATAGCCGCTTTTGCGCCGCGTATTGCTGCCACATTTAATGTGTACGAGTTATATGAAAACTTAACATCCTTAAGAGCATTAATTAGAGTCTCGCTACCAAATGCATACCCAACTCTCATTCCAGCTAGCGCTCTAGATTTTGAGAACGTTCTAACTACTAATAAGTTCTCGTACTTATCAATCAAATCTAAAACAGTTTCTCCGCCAAAATCTATATAAGCTTCATCCACTATCACTACTGAATCTGGATTGGCTGCAATGATTTCTTCCACCTGTGCCTTTGGAAGAGCGATTCCTGTAGGAGCATTTGGGTTGGCAAAAACTATTCCGCCGTTTTCCTTTTTATACTTCTTAGGATCAATCTCAAACTCATCCGTCAAAGGAATCTTCTCATATTTAATGCCATAAAGTTCTGCCCATACATCGTAGAATGAGTATGTAATATCTGGGAACAAAACAGGCTTATCCGAATTAAAGAATGTCAAAAATGACATTCCTAAAATATCATCAGAACCCACGCCCACAAATACTTTGCTCTCATCCACATCATAGTATGAAGCAATCTCTTTTACCAAAGCTTTGGCCTCTGGATCTGGATACTTTCTCAAATCCTCTGGCATCATACTAGCAATAGCCATCTGAACCATAGTGGATGGCGCAAATGGTGACTCGTTAGTATTTAGTTTTATTATGTTAGAACCCGCTGGCTGTTCACCAGGCACATAAGGTTCTACTCTTCTAATATTTTCTTCAAACTTTTTCATAGTTTTTCCTTTTACTTATCTTATTCCAAATAGCAACTATAATAACTGCTGCTAAAAGTCCACCTATCACATCTACAAACACATCGCCTATCTTGGCGCTTCTTCCCTGAACAAACAATTGATGCGTCTCATCTGTCAGCGCATATACAAAACACCAAAGTGTTCCAAATAAAACGATATATCTTTTCTTAAGGTTTCTGATTCCTTCAAATGTTAAAAGAAATCCAGTAACTAGTAATCCTAGCAATCCATACTCGCCAAAGTGTCCTATCTTTCTTACGATAAAACTTACTTTGTTGAATAATGCTTTTTGCTCATTCCTTGGCATAGAGTCATAATTTGGTTTCATTATATGAACTACTTTAATTGTAATCTTATCGCTAAGTGTTTGTGACTCCACTCCATCATCTGCAGAGAAATCAAATATCATAATCATCCAGCCGACAATTAAAGCAATTAATACTATTCGTAAAATCCAAACTTTATGCTTCATAACCTTTGCTCTTGATTACTTCTACCACTTCTTTAACTACTTTCTGAGAAAGTTCGTCTGTCTTAGCTTCTGCCATAACACGAACTACTGGCTCAGTACCACTAGCTCTTAGAATAATTCTTCCATCGCCTTCTAAGTCTTCTTCCACCTTCTTAGCTGCTGCTAGCACGTCTTCATCGTTTAGAACAACGTCTTTGTCTTCGACACGTACATTCTCTAAGTACTGTGGATAAATAGTAACTGGTGCAATAAGTTCTGACATCTTCTTCTTTGCTGTAAGCATAAATTCCATAAGTTTAATAGATGTTAATACACCATCACCTGTAGTGGCATACTTACTAAAAATAATATGACCTGACTGCTCTCCACCAAGTCTGTAGTCATTATTCTTCATACATTCGTATACAAACTTATCACCTACATCAGTCTTCTCATATGCAATGTCAGCCTCTTCAAAGGCCTTATATAGACCAAGGTTAGACATAATAGTAGTGGCTACAGCATTGTTCTTAAGTTCACCCTTTTCTTTCATGTGAACTGCTGCTACATAGAGAATCAAATCTCCATCCACTATCTTCCCTTCGTCATCTATACAGAAACATCTATCAGCATCGCCATCATATGCAAAACCGATATCTAGTTTATTGTCTATTACATATTGCTGTAAAACTTCGATGTGTGTAGAACCACAGTTCATATTGATGTTAGTTCCGTTTGGCTGATCGTTAATAACGTATGTCTCAGCACCTAGTGCGTCAAATACACTCTTGGCAATAGCTGATGCACTACCATTTGAACAATCTAGTCCTACCTTAATATTTCTAAACGAATGCTTAGCAAGTGACATTAGATAACCCATGTATCTATTTCTTCCTGCAAAGTAGTCGACAGTTCTACCTATATTTTCTCTCTCGGCATATGGGATAGAATCAAAGTCTGCATCTAGATACTCTTCTATCTGATCGATTACTTCCTGCTCCATCTTCTCACCATTTGCGTTAAGAAGTTTAATTCCATTGTCATAAAATGGATTATGACTAGCTGAAATCATAATTCCGCAGTCAAAGTCCTCAGTTCTTACCACGTAAGAAACACTAGGTGTAGTTGTAACGTGAAGCAAGTACACGTCCGCACCTGTTGATGTAAGACCTGCTGCTAGAGCATCCTCAAACATATAACTACTTCTTCTTGTATCCTTACCGATAGCCACTGAGCAATCACCCTTCTGACTAAAGTAATGACCTAAGAATCTACCCACTTTAAAAGCGTGCATAGCAGTCAAATCTTTGTTAGCTTCTCCTCTAAATCCATCTGTGCCAAAATACTTTCCCATTTTTAAAATCCTCCAAGTTAGTTTATAACTCCCTCATTGATAGTTTCTTGTCTTCTATTAAGAATTCTTTGTTGCAGACATCAAGTGCTGCATATTTATGTGTAATGATAATAACTGTCTTTGAATTTAGTGACTTAATATTATCAAGCACTTTCTTTTCTGTTTGCGCATCAAGCGCTGATGTAGCCTCGTCCAAAAGAAGTATTGGTGCATCTGAGATAATGGCTCTTGCAATAGCAAGTCTTTGCGCCTGACCTTCTGATACGCCTGTTCCCTTCTCTCCTAATATTGTATCCAAGCCGTCCGGCAATGAATCTACAAAATCGTCTATGCTACTTATCTCCATCGCCTTATGAATCTCTTCATCTGTAGCGTATGGATTAATAAGTCTGATATTTTCTCTTAAAGTTCCACTGAACAAGTAGTTACCCTGTGGCACGTACGAGAACAAACTTCTTGTGTCTGCTCCTGCCTCCACATATTCACCGCTTGTTTCATATAGTCTAATAGTTCCCTCGTTTGGCTTAAATACTCCAAGAAGCATCTTCATCAAAGTACTCTTACCAATTCCAGAAATACCTCTTATAGCAACGAAATCGCCTTTGCTAAATGCAGCATTTCCTTCTTCTAAAACACTTTCCCTTCCATAGTTGAATTTAATATCAGCAAATTCTGCTCTATCAAAATGTTTGTAAAACTCTGGTGCGTTTATATCTTCGATATCTTTGTCTTCGTTTTCAATCTTTTCAATTTCGATAATTCTCTCAGCTGAAGCAATGATTGCGTAATAGTCAGGAACCACCTTTGTGATATTTACGAATGGAGCCTGAATCTGAGTGATAAGCTGAAGCATGGCTGTAAGTGTACCGTATGTCAGTGCTCCCATAGCTACCTTGATGGCCGCCCATACTAGCGCTGCTAGGTATCCTGCGTTAAATACAAATGAGAATCCAGCGTTAGCTAAAATACTTACCTTTCTTCTCTTCATCTTAGCCCAGTAGTTAATCTCTTGGTAATCGTCACCTTTTTCTCTAAAGGTATCTTCTGCGCCAAATGTCTTAACAACTAGCATACTCTCAATCGCTTCTTGGAAGAATGATCTAACTACACCCTCAGTGGACTGTACTTCTTTGTGTAGGCCTTTGAACTTTCCTCTTAAAAGCAATGTGATTGCTGAAATAATTACTCCGGCAATTAAGAATAAAATTGTAAACTTAGGTGCAATTACAACTAATACTACAAACGCTCCTAAGAACTGTGTGATGTAGTAAAGCAAGTTTGGAATAATACTAATTACACCGTCTGTCACTATTCCTATATCACTTGTTAGTCTATTGATTAACTCACCACTGTGAATCTTATTTATCTCTTCATACTTTTTATTTAAAATTCCATAGAACAGTTTAGTTCTAAATCTCATTGTTAGTTTAGCTGTTACTTTAATACCTATAGCAGATGATGCCACTCTGATAAGAAGTCTGGCTGTGATAACTATAAGAATAATCACACCCCACATAATAATTTGGTTTATGAATTCTTTTCGCTCTACTGCTGTTTTAGCACCTGCCGCATGTTGCGCTGCATCAATTGCATACTTACTAAAAAGCGCAACAACAGTATTAACCAACGCCAAAATAATATAGAACACACTAATTAAAACGACATATGGTATATCTCGTTTACAATTCTTGATTATCCATCTCAAGCCTTCTGAATTGTCTTTGTTAAATACTTTCAAGTTATGTGCTCCTTATTTATTCAAATAAATCTTGTTTTTTAACTCTTTCTATAAACTCATCTACATCCTTGGATGCAGTATCAGTATCCACGTCATACTCATCTGTAAGTGCCTTAATTAAGTCATCTCGTTCTATGCCATCTATTAATTTCTCAAATAGAAATGCGCCTGTATCATTTAGATTCATCATCCCATTGAACTCTGATGCCGCTTCTCCTATTGGAACTACGACAAAAGATCCCGCTACATTTCTAAGAATATATCCTTCTTTAATCTTCATCTAAACTCTCCTGATTTTCTCGTAAGCCATATCCACTGCTTCTTTTGAAATATCACAACCCATTTTGTAAAGTGGTGTTTCTTCAAGCAGTTGTTCTATGTGGGACAATAGTTTGTCCATGTACTCTTCTAAATAGAGTTTTCTTGTTGTCTGTTTGAAAACCTTTGGGATAGCATCCTTTACATTTTCTGGCTCTATCCAGTTATTTTCACTTCTCTCTAAGAATACGATGGCGCCTAGTTTTGCTTTCGCATTTTTATTAGTACTGTGCTTTCCACACCAAGGTGTTCCATACACATACCACTGTCCATCTATCTTTCGAACGGCTGGCTTGTCGTCATTTATAATAAATGCATCCTCGCCAAACTTTTCTAACCAAAGATTAGTGTGTGTAGATTTACCTGTTCCACTGTCAGCAGAAAATAGATACGAATATCCATCTACTACCACAGCTGATGAATGAAGCATTAGACCATTGTGATCAAGTATCAACCTGTGAAAGTACTCTCCTGTCAAAACATACTCCATATCTTCAAATGAAGCACCTTCAGGAAACTCACTTTTGTTTTCCTCGTAATAGTTTTTATCGAAGATTATTTCATAATCAGGTTCATCCCACTCACTTTTTGCGAGATAGTCCTTAGCCAGTTCTCTAGTTTTATCAAAGTAAGTGGTCATTAAAATCTTTAGGCCTGCTATTTCATATTTAGCTGTAAATTCATGCATTTCAGCCACACAAATCTCCATCTTCCACTAATAGTCAAAAACACCTATGCGGTTAAAACATAGGCATCTTTGATATTAATTATTATTTATAATAATTTTCTGAACCGTATCCATAACCGTAGCCACGCTTGTAGTATTTACCATAATAGCCACTGTAGTAAGCGCCCTTACCGTCTGGATCCACCTTGTTAAGCACTGCTCCTAAAAGTCTACATCCTGATTTCTTAAGCTGCTCAATTTGTTTTTGGACATATTTGTAACTAACGTTAGCCTGTGAAATCAAGAATATTACACCGTCTGTTTGCTGTGCCACAATAGCTGGGTCAATTACCTGTCCAATAGGTGGTGTATCTATAATTACATAATCATATGCGTTTCTTGTTAGTCTAAGCATCTCTGAAAATCTTTCATTGTCCAAAAGCTCCGCTGGGTTTGGAGGAACTGGACCAGATAAGATCATATCAAGATTGTCTATATTTGTTCTGTATCTAATACTATCTAATCTCTCTACACCTGAAAGATAATGAGTTAGTCCCTTGATGGCTTTATTGATTTTGTAACGACCAATCAAAACTGATTTTCTAAGGTCGGCATCAATAAACAATACTTTACTTCCACCTTCAGCCATTGATACTGCTAGGTTAAATGCCACCATTGATTTTCCCTCATTAGGAACTGAACTTGTTAGTGAAATAAGTTTTACATCATCACCACAGAATTGGACATTAGTTCTAAGTGTCTTATATGCTTCTCTTGTCTTAAAATCTAAATCAGATATTTTCTCTAAATTAATATTTAACATATGACCTTACTCCTTTCCCTCTGTGGTATTTTCATCATCCGATGAATCCTTTTTCTTGGTACTTCCGTATCCATAGCCATAACCGTATCCATAGCCATAGCCTTTGCTTCTTGAACTCTTAAGTGGTATCGAAGCCAAAACAGATACACCAAGTTTCTTTTCTATATCGTCAGGAGTTTTAATAGTATCGTCTAGCACAAACATCAAGATAACTACAAGCAATGCCAAACTAAATCCAATGATAAATCCAAGCATTGTATTTTTCTCAACATGTGGACTAGAAGGTACTCTAGGTAGTGTAGCTTCATCGACAGGGTTAACTGCCTCTACACCCTCCATAACCTCTTTCGTTTTATCGTTCGCAACATCACGCACTTTGTCGGCTATCTTCTTCGACAATTTAGGCTCAGGGCTAGAAACTTTTATGTCGAGAATTCGAGTATCTTCTTCTAGCTCTACAGATACCATTCCAGCCAACTGTCCAACTGTTAAATCAAGCTTCAAATCTTCTTTAACTTTACTTAAGACTGGTTCGCTTGTAAGTAGAACCTGGTAGTCATTGGCTAGGTCTGAAGCAAACGCCAAATCGCTAGATGTCAATCCACTTTGATTTGGATCTTGTCTACTCAAAATGTACACCTTTGTAGTAGACACATACTGTGGTGTAATAAAGAACTGGGTATATGCAAAAGCAATACCACCCACAAGTATTCCAACCAAAATGATGATAGTCAATCTGTTCAGAATAGTTGAGAGCAAACCACGTAGGTCTATCTCTATTTCATTTCTGTTATTCTGTTCTCCCATGTCTTTTCCTTTCGATTAAATATATTCTCCTGTAATAATCATCTCTGGATTTCTTACTAATAACCATTCAACATATCTCTCGCCATACTTTGACTTGAGATGTTCAATACATTTTGTCCAATGAATGCCACGCTGTCTAACTGAATGAGCATCTGTGCCCACAAGATGTAACATCTCATTTTCAATTAACTTTGCGACAAACTTTTTATCTTGTCGATATACCGATGTGGCATTTACCTGAAGGTAACATCCCATTTCTACCACATGGTTTAAATTCACTTTATTTATAGTTCCAATCTTTTTTCTAAACGCTCTATATCTCTCACAGTGAGCTATGATTGGAATATATCCGCTATTGACTAACTGGCTTAAGGCTCTTTCAATTACGCTATAGTCTTCCATCGGATAGAACTCTATTAGCACATATCTGCTGCCTGCCATCGTCAAAATCCTACCGGCATCTAGCTTTTCAACCATATCGTTGCACAACAAAACTTCATTGCCTAGATATAGCTTCACATCAGGGTATTTTTCCCCAGCCAAAGCCTTTAATTTGGCAAAATGACTGTTCCATCTCTCAACTGAAAGATTGAAACTTTCCTCGTCATAATGAGGGGTTAAAATAAGACTTCTAGCCCCTTGTTTGTACTCCTCACCAATCATTTCGATGGATTTTTCAATGGATTCTGCTCCATCATCCACCTCAAAAAGAATGTGATTATGAATATCCGTAAAGCCCTGCATTTAAGCGTCCTCCTAAAATCCCATAATCCAATAACATTTTATCAAAAATCAAGCAACTATACAATAAAAATGGGTTACATAATTCCACTAAAAAAACTCCTCTCTAGTAGTCTAGAAAGGAGTTTTGTCTTTGTTTTTATTATTCTACTTGAGCCAATTTAGCTGCCTGATCTGCTGCTATACAACCATCAATCAACTCTTCAATATCACCGTTTAGAATTTGCTCTAATCTGTGAGATGTAAGCTTGATTCTGTGGTCTGTGACACGTCCCTGTGGGAAGTTGTATGTTCTAATCTTTTCAGATCTATCACCAGTACCAATCTGGCTCTTTCTTGCAGCTGATTCCTCATCTTGCTTCTTCTGACATTCTAATTCATATAGTCTAGCACGTAGTACTTTTAGCGCCTTATCTTTGTTTTTGAGCTGTGATTTCTCATCCTGACATGAAATAACGATTCCTGTAGGAATATGTGTAAGTCTAACGGCTGAATCTGTAGTATTTACACACTGTCCACCGTTTCCCGATGCTCTAAACACATCAAAACGACAATCATTCATATCAATCTCTACATCCACTTCTTCTGCCTCTGGCATAACTGCAACAGTGGCTGTAGATGTATGGATACGTCCACCTGACTCAGTAACTGGGATTCTCTGTACACGGTGCACTCCACTCTCGTATTTTAGCTTTGAATAAGCGCCCTTACCGTTAACCATAAAGACTACTTCCTTAAAACCACCCACACCATTTTCATTTAGTGAGATAAGTTCAGTCTTCCATCCCATATTGTCAGCATACATACAATACATTCTATATAATTCCGCAGCAAATAGCGCAGCTTCATCTCCGCCGGCTCCGCCACGAATCTCTACTACTACGTTCTTGTCATCATTCTCATCTTTTGGAAGGAGCAAAATCTTAAGTTCATCTTCAAGCTGGGCCTGACGTTCTTTGGCTTCGTTCATTTCTTCCTTCGCCAAATCCTTAATATCGTCATCTGACTCCTCATCTAGAATCATTAGGCTCTCTTCAATAGTTTCTTTGCATTTTTTGTACTCTTCATAAGCCTCAACTATTGGCTCGAGGTCACTTTGTTCCTTCATCAATTTTCTATACTTGTTTTGATCATTAACGACATCTGGGTCAGTCAACTGCTCATTAATCTCGTTAAATCTCTCCACAATTGCTTCTAACTTATCAAACATAATACTTTTCCTTTCAATTCTTAATTACTAGTTACTCTATTACATTTGCTTAAGCTAACCTTTTTTCGCGTAAATTACTCTATCATTCATTGCTAAATCCTTTTTCACAACTATATCTTGATAGCCGTTTTCCTCTAATATATTTGATACTTCTTCTGCCTGGTCAAAACCAATTTCAAAGAAAATCATTCCATTTGTGTTTAAATAATCTTTCGCTTGTTTTGTGATTGCTTGATAAAATTCCAAGCCACTCTCTCCACCATCTAGTGCTAGATGAGGATCGTGTATTTTTACTTCATCTTCCAAGCTTTCAATATCTTTAGTTCTAATGTATGGAGGGTTTGAGACTATTACATCAAACTTTCCTTCCACATTCTCAAATAAATCTGATTCTATAAAAGTGACTTCTGTCTGGTTAAGTGTGTTATTCTCTTTTGCCACTTCTAGCGCCTCTTTAGATATGTCTGATGCCACTACTGTAGCATTATCGCACATGTCACTTATCGTAATTGCAATACAGCCTGAACCTGTGCACATATCTAAAACTTTTAAGAAATCATCACCCACATACTTTACAACTTCATCCACCAAGATTTCTGTGTCAAATCTAGGAACTAAAACATTTTCATTTACTTTAAAAGTAAGTCCCATAAACTCAGTCTGTCCAATGATGTGTTGAAGTGGGATGTGCTTTATTCTTTTTTCAACTGCTTCTTCTATTTGCTCAGCGTGTACTTTGCTAATCTTCATATCTTGATTTGCAAAGTAGTCACTTTTATCTATACTTGCAAAATGCTCTAAAAGAAGCCATATATCAACTGATGCGTCTGAAATACCAGCCGCATCAAGTTTATCTGTATTTTCTTTTACAAAATCTTTAACTAAAATTTCCAATTGAATCCTGATCCTGAATTTTTGTCTCTCTGTGGCAAATCGTGTGGTGTAGGTCTAACGTAAGACTGAGGTTTAGCCTGTGGTTTAGGTCTAACTCTTCCTACTACCTCCACGCCATTCTTCTCTAGGTATTCTTCCCAGTCAAAGACTGACTCTGTAGCCTCAATAGCCACTTCTATCATATCGTCAGAAGGCTCTCTTGTAGTGATTCTTTGCATCCAAAGACCTGGCTTACTTAAAATGTTCACAAACAAATTGTCCTTTGTTCCGGCTAGTCTAATAAACTCATATGAAAGGCCAGCAATAACCGGAACTAACAAAACTCTGATTCCATATCTCAGGAAAATGTTTTCTGGTCTAACAAGCAGGAAAACAATAATACTAATCAAAATGATTACGAACAAGAAACTTGTTCCACATCTCTTATGGAATCTCGAACTACTTCTAACGTTCTCAACACTTAGTTCTTTGCCTGTCTCAATACAGTTAATGCACTTGTGCTCAGCACCATGGTACATATATGTTCTTCTAATATCTTTAATAAGTGCTGTTAACATCAAGTAAATGATAAAGATAATAACTTTTAATACACCCTCAATAATAGGCACTCTTTGTTTTGTAACCCAGGAAATATGTCTTTCCATAATGTCAGCTATAAACAAAGGAAGTATCATAAATAGCGCTATCGCCAAAATAACAGAAATTGCAATTGTAAAACCAATAATAATTTTTTCTGCTCTCTCGCCAAATTTACGATCTAGCCATGACTCAAACTTGTCTGGCTCCAATTCTTCCTCTTCTAAAAACTGAGAAGAATATGTAAGCGCTCTTATTCCTAAAATCATAGAATCGAAAAGCTTAAAAATACCTCTTACAAATGGGATTCTAGCAAAAACAGTCTTTTCAGATATATCTTTGCGCTGTCCAACCTGACAGTTAATTTCTCCTTCTGTTCTAACTGCCACTGAGTATTTATTTTTATTTCTCATCATTATACCTTCAAGTACTGCCTGTCCGCCAATACCTGAACAAGGTAATCTCTTCTTCATCTGCCTACTCCTTAAAGATTCTAAAAAGAAAATGGGTTGAGAAAATCTCTCAACCCGTAATCTTTAATCTTATTTGATACCATACTTCTTATTGAACTGGTCAACTCTACCACGAGCTGTAACAGACTTCTGCTGTCCTGTATAGAAAGGATGACACTGTGAACAAATTTCCACGTGAATATCTTCCTTAGTAGAACCAGTCACAAATGAATTACCACAGTTACAAGTAACCTTTGCTTCATGGTATTCTGGATGAATTCCTTTTCTCATTTTTTTCACCTCTTCGAATTAATATATGAATTTTGGCTTATGCCAATTGTTTGCCTTGAAATATCGAATATCCCGAACTTAGTTCGACAATTCAATAGCCAAATCATTATAGCATACGAGTATTTCCTATGCAACACTTATTTTATAACTAAAAACGGGTTATTTTTTAGCTATAGCTTTGACTCTTTGCACGAATTCATCGTTGTTTTTAGTCTTCGCAAAAGTGTCCACAATCTGCTCTAACGCTTCTTCTTTTCTCATGCCACTCATCTCTTTTCTGATAAAGTTAGCAGCAAAGATTTCGTCATCTGACAATAGCAAATCTTCTCTTCTTGTACTTGATTTCGCTATATCAATAGCAGGGAATAATCTTCTCTCAGAAAGTGCTCTATCAAGAACAAGTTCCATATTACCAGTACCTTTAAATTCCTCATAAACCACATCGTCCATCTTACTTCCAGTATCCACTAGCGCTGTAGCAAGTACTGTAAGACTTCCGCCCTCTCTCATAGTTCTGGCTGCGCCAAAGAACTTCTTAGGCATGTGAAGTGCTGCTGGATCAAGACCACCAGATAGTGTTCTACCACTAGCATTAACTGTTAAGTTATAAGCTCTAGCAAGTCTTGTAATACTATCAAGAAGAATGATTACATCTTTGCCGTGCTCTACTAGTCTCTTCGCACGTTCAAGCACCATCTCTGATACTTTCTTGTGGTGTTCTGGTCTCTCGTCAAATGTGGAGTGAATAACTTCCACATTGTCTCCCTGAATAGCTTCCTTAATGTCAGTAACTTCCTCAGGTCTTTCATCTATCAAAAGAATAATGATTTCCATCTCTGGATTATTCTTAAGAACTGCTTTTGCTGTTTCTTTTAAAAGGGTAGTTTTACCAGCCTTTGGAGGAGAAACAATCATACCTCTTTGGCCTTTACCTATCGGACAAATCAAATCAACCATTCTCATAGCAATACTGTGTCCGTCTGTCTCAAGAGATATTCTCTCTGAAGGGAATACTGGTGTTAAATCGTCAAAACTTGGTCTGTTAATAACCTTATCAAGACTCTCGCCATTTACTTGATCCACATAGTAGATGGCGCCAAAGTTCTCTCCCTCTCTCTTAGGGCGAACGCGACCTGTCACATAGTCACCAGTCTTAAGTCTAAATCTTCTAATCTGTGACTGTGCCACATACACATCCTCATCTCCTGATAGGTAGTTATCAGATCTTAAGAATCCGTAACCATCTTGGCAAACTTCTAAGATACCTGTAGTAGTCTCACCGTTTTCGTTTGGAACTTCATCTTTATGGGCTACTTCGCCATCTTTAGAATCAAGCTCAGCTAACATATCTACTAACTGCTGCTTGCGAAGAGTAGATACACCCTTTATTCCTTTTTCTTTTGCTATTTCTCTTAGTTCACTTACTGGTAGAGCTGATAGTTTTTCTTTCATATTTACTCCTTTATTGTCCCAACTTTTCAACTATGTATTGATAAATTTCCTGACTGTTATCTTTTGTATCAAACGCGCCACACATATGAGACGCTGTCTCTCTATCTGGTGCCGCTATATTAATCTCGATTAGTGTTCCGTCACCTTCTTTTACTTGGCAATGCACTATGTAATCACCGTTGGATGCCTGGTAGTAATCAGATGTAGTTCCTATCTCGTTACGAAGCTCATATTTGTTTTCAATCAAATACATATCTACTTCGTCCACTATAGAGTTTGAAATCTTGTTCTCAAAGAACTTCAAGCTCTCTCTACCCTCTGCACTCAAGTGATAGTAAGTAGTGTTTCTGTTTTCATTTGAGAAAACAAAGCCCGCTTCTATTAGCTCATTCAAACACTTTTGAACTGTAAAATAGTTTGTGTACTCATTCTCAGTAAAGAACTGTGTAATCTGTGAGTTCGTCAAAGGAAAATCTACCTTGTCCAACATGTGCATTATTATTAACTTGTAAAGTACGACCATGTCTAGTGCCATAACTAATCCTCGCAAATCTGTTCTATTAAATCTAGTATCTCTTCCTTACCCTGCTTAGTAATCGCAGAGAATGGAATAACAATAGTGTCTTTCACTACCCCTAAACTCTCTTTTAATATTTTAAGGTTCTTTTGAACCTGACTTCTTTTAAGTTTATCTAACTTAGTGGCAATAATGATTGGATAAAAGCCCATCTCTAACATCCACTCATACATCTGCTTATCGTTCTTTGATGCTTCGTGTCTAATATCTACAAGCAAAAAGATTGCTCGTAGTTGTTCTGATATGTTTAGATAGTTTTCTATCATTACACCCCATTTTTCTTTTTCCGACTTTGAAACCTTGGCATACCCGTATCCTGGCAAGTCCACAAAGTAAAGCTCTTTATTAATATTGTAGTAGTTTATTGTTTGGGTTTTTCCAGGGGAAGATGATGTCCTGGCAAGAGCCTTTCTGTTTACAAGGCCATTGATAAGGGATGATTTTCCAACATTGGACTTACCAGCAAAAGCTATCTCAGGCATAGTGTTATGAGGTAGCTTGCTAGTAACTCCACATACAGTTTCTAATTCTGCATTTTTGACTTTCATTATTTTTCCTTTAGAGCATTCTTCAAAACTTGATTCATAGTCTTAACAAATACAATCTCAAGTCCTTCAGTAATCTCTTTGTCTAGTTCTAATACTTCTGGTTTATTCTTAAATGGCACCAATACTTTCTCTATTCCTGCATTCTTAGCAGCGAGAAGTTTTTCTTTGACGCCACCTATTGGCATTACGTCTCCACGCAAGTTAATCTCACCAGTCATTGCCACTTTGCAGTCCACTTTAATATTAGCAACTGCTGATAATAGTGCTGTAGCCATAGTGATGCCTGCTGATGGGCCATCCTTTGGCACTGCTCCTTCTGGCACGTGAATGTGAATGTTGTGCTCTGCAAAGTAGTCTTTATCCACACCATACTTAGCTGCGATACTTCTTACATATGTAAGCGCGATCTCTGCAGACTCTTGCATAACTTCACCTAGCTGACCAGTAATCTTAAGTTTGCCTTTTCCTGGCATAGTGTTTACTTCTATCTGAAGTGTAGTTCCACCTACTGGTGTCCAAGCAAGACCACGTACAATACCCACATCGTCTTTCTTGTTTGCCATTTCCATATCAAACTTCTTACGTCCAAGGTATTTAGTGATGTTCTTGTCTGTCACCTTCATGCTCTTCTTGCCATCTTTCTCAATTGCCTTAGCTGCAATACGACAAATCTTTGCAATCTCTCGCTCTAGCTGTCTTACACCAGACTCTCTAGTGTAGTAATCGATAATGGCATTTATTGCATCGCCAGTAATATCTAATTGGCTTTTTTGTAAGCCGTGTTTTTCTAGTTGTTTCTTAATCAAATGCTCTGTAGCAATATGATACTTCTCATTTGATGTATATCCACTAACCTCAATAATCTCCATTCTGTCAAGAAGTGGTTCTGGGATAGTGTCTCTATTGTTTGCTGTAGCAATAAACAATACATTTGATAAATCAATTGGAACTTCCAAATAGTTATCTCTAAATGCAAAGTTTTGTTCAGAGTCCATAACCTCAAGAAGTGCTGATGCAGGATCTCCATGCATGCTGCGTCCTAGTTTATCCACCTCGTCAAAGAGGATAAGTGGATTTCCACTCTTGCAGTTCTTAAGTCCTACAGCCACTCTACCTGGCATAGCTCCTACGTAAGTTTTTCTGTGACCTCTTATTTCTGATTCATCATCTACACCACCAAGACTGATTCTTACATACTTTTTATTTAAAGCTTCAGCCACTGATTTAGCGATAGATGTCTTACCAGTACCTGGAGGACCTACTAAACATACGATTGGGCTGTTTCCATCTTTCTTAGTAAGATTTCTAACTGCCAAGAACTCAATCATACGCTCTTTAACTTTATCAAGACCGTAGTGATCTCTATCTAAAATCTTTTGGGCATTATCAAGATCTGGGTTTTCTTCTGTAAAGTTATTCCATGGCATCTCAAGCATAGTGTCTAGGTATGTCTTAATAACATTTCCTTCCACTCCGTTGTTACCATAGTTTTTAAATCTAGCAAGTTCCTTTAAGAGTTTTTCTTTAACATACTCTTCTGCATTGAGATTTTTAATCTTCTCTTCCATCTCGTCTGCTTCAGACATATAGTCATCGCCCAACTCTTCACGAATAACTTGCATCTGTTCTCTTAAGATGTGTTCTCTTTGAGCCTTATCAAGGCGCATCTTAACCTTTTCTACAATCTCACCACGAATTGAGTTAATCTCATTTTCAGTCTTTAAGAATTTAGATATGAAAATAAACTTTTCTAAAGTACTCTCCTCTTCTAGGAAAGTTTGCTTAAGTTTATAGTCAAGTGGGATTCTTCTAATGACTTGAGTCATTAACTCATTTAGATCAGCGATACTAAGTAGCTGTTGGAGAGTTTTTGTAGAAAATTCATGAGAATAGGAATCGTAATCTTTTAAGATATCTTGCAATTCTCTTTTGAAAGCTTCTTTCTTTAAGTCGTCCAAATCATCGTCTGTCTCTTCCTTTACCACTACTTCTGTCTCGTAGTGAGTTCCGACATTATCGAAAGTTAAAACTTCCGCTTTTTCTATTGCTTCCACCATTACCCTTACTACATCTTCAGGTAACTTATTCATTTGTTTTACTTTTACTACAGTTCCAACTTTGTAGATAGACTCAAAACTAGGGTTCTCTTCCTTAGGGTCTTTCTGTGCTACCACAAATAGGTTTTGGCCCTTTTGCATAGCAATTTCTGCTGCATTGATTGATGTCTCTCTACTTATGTCGAAATGCACTGTAGTGCCCGGCAAAATTGTTAAACCTCTAAGAGGTATAGCCGGAATTAAATATAGTTTTTCTGACATAATTTTCCTCTACGCTGATTTATTTGATTTCTTACTTTTAGATTTTGAATTGTATTTCAATTCTGGTTCTGCACCATTGTTTATTACATCTTCAGTAATAATACACTCTGTGATAGTCTCATCTGATGGTGTCTCGTACATTGTGTTCATAACTGCTGCTTCTAAGATTGAACGAAGACCTCTTGCACCAGTTTTTCTCTCAACTGCCTTCTTTGCAATGGCATCAAGCGCGCCTTCTGTAAATGTAAGTTTTACATTATCAAGCTCAAACAATTTCTCAAACTGTTTAACTAATGCGTTCTTTGGCTTAGTCAAAATCTGCTTCAAAGAATCTTCATCTAAAAAGTCTAGTGAAACTGTTACTGGCACACGACCGATAAATTCAGGAATAAGTCCAAACTTAGTTAAATCTTCTGGCATTACTTGCTTGAATAACTCGTCAGTCTTAGCATCAGTCTTTTCTTTGATTTCTGAGCCAAAGCCAATGCTACTTTGATCTAGTCTAGTCTCTATAATCTTATCTAGACCGTCAAAGGCTCCGCCACAAATAAACAAAATATTTGATGTGTTAATAGGAATTAACTCCTGCTGTGGATGCTTTCTTCCGCCCTGTGGTGGCACTGAAGCATCTGTACCTTCAATTATCTTTAGAAGTGCCTGCTGAACGCCCTCACCAGATACGTCTCTAGTAATTGAAACATTCTCAGACTTCTTAGTAATCTTATCAATCTCATCAATGTAGATGATTCCGTGCTCTGCACGCTCTACATCATAATCTGCTGATTGAATAATCTTTAGCAAAATGTTTTCAACATCTTCACCCACATATCCAGCCTCAGTAAGTGTAGTAGCATCTGCTATAGCAAATGGTACATTTAATACTTTGGCAAGAGTCTGTGCAAGATATGTCTTTCCACTACCAGTTGGTCCAAGCATTAGAATGTTTGACTTTTGAAGTTCAACATCTAAATCTTGACCTGACAAAACTCTCTTGTAGTGATTGTAAACTGCTACTGATAAAACCTTCTTAGCTTCTTCTTGACCTATAACATAGTCATCTAGAAATGCTTTGATTTCCTTTGGCTTTAAAAGATTGATATCTTCAGTTTTCTTTTCTTCTTCAGGTGCAGCATATAGTTCTTCTTCCACTATGCCTGCACATATTTCAACACATCCGTCACAAATGTATGTGTCATTAGGACCAGCAATCAATCTACCTACTTGGTCTCTAGTTTTTCCACAAAATGAACAAACAGGAATTTCATTCTTTGTATCTTTTTTTGACATTTATTTGTCTCCTTAAAAACGATTTATAAATGGCATATAAGGCACCACTAATGCGGTGCCTTAAAATTATTATTTTCTGTCTTTGATTACTTCATCTACTAGTCCGTAATCTGCTGCTTCATCTGCGCTCATCCAGTTATTTCTATCTGTGTCTTTTTCTACAGTCTCTAGTTTCTGGCCAGTGTTTTCAGCAAGCAACTCGTTAAGTCTTTTCTTAATGTTTACAATATGCTCTGCTTCAATCTCGATTTCGCTAGCCTGTCCTTGAGTACCGCCAAGTGGCTGATGAATCATTACTTCTGCATTAGGAAGTGCATATCTCTTACCCTTAGCTCCGCTTGATAGTAAGAATGCTCCCATGCTTGCAGCCATTCCAATACAAGTAGTGGATACGTCACACTTAACATAGTTCATAGTATCGTATATAGCCATACCAGCTGATACTGAACCACCAGGTGAGTTAATGTACATATGAATGTCTTTTCCTGGATCTTCTGATTCTAAGAACAATAACTGCGCTACTACTGTACTTGCAACAGCGTCATCTATTTGTTCACCAATAAAAATGATTCTGTCTTTTAATAATCTTGAATAAATATCATATGAGCGTTCTCCTCTAGAGTTTTGCTCAATTACGTAAGGTATTAATGCCATAATCTACCTCCTATTATTTTGCTTCGTTTACAATAAGCTCAGCTGCTTTTCTAATGCAGATATCCTTCTTAATGTTTTCTCTGTCTTCATCTCTTAGCATTTCATTAATCTTTTCGACTTCCATGCCATACTGCTCAGACATCTTTAAGATTTCATCATCCACATCAGCATCTTTTGCCTCAATGTTTTCAGCATCTACGATAGCTTCTAGTACTAGACTACTTTGAACTCTAGCTTCAGCCTGTGGCTTAACCTGTTCTTTCATCTGCTCTAGTGTAGAACCTGTCATCTGTAGATATTGTTCAAATGCAATACCTTGCATCTGCATATTTCTAGCAAACTCTTCTACCATCTGATCGCAAGCTGTATCAATCATCTTTTCTGGAATGTCCATCTTAGAATCTTTAACGATAGCTTCGATAATTCTGCTCTCAGTTTCTCTAGCTGCTTCGCTTTCTTTTGCTTCTGTTAGTTTCTTTCTGATATCCTCTTTGTACTCATCAAGTGTATCGAACTCTGAAACTTCCTGCGCAAACTCGTCATCTATTTCTGGATATTCTTTTACTTTGATTTCTTTAATCTTAACTTTGAATAGTGCTGGCTTACCTGCAAGTTCTTCTGCCTGGTACTGTTCTGGGAAAGTAACATTTACATCTACTTCATCTCCCACTTTCTTGCCAACTAGCTGATCTTCAAATGTATCGATAAATGAATGTGAACCGATAACTAGTGGGTAATCTTCACCCTTACCACCTTCGAATGGCTTGTCATCAACAAATCCTTCGAAATCGATAATAGCCTGGTCGCCATCTTCTATCTCTTTATCATCAGCTGCTACAAGTCTAGCATTTTGCTCTCTATCCTGATTTAATCTGTTTTCAACATCTTCATCAGTAACTTCAGCTTCCACTTTTTCTACCTTAACACCTTTGTACTTGCCAAGTTTAACTTCTGGCTTAAGTGTAACGATAGCTTCAAACTCCATAGGATTACCTGCTGCAATCTTTGTAACCTGGATTTCAGGTCTTGCAACGATTTCAAGTCCTGATTCCTTAGCAGCTTCTGCGTAAGCTTCTGGTATTACTGCATTGGCAGCATCATCATAGAAAACGCCCACACCGTATACTTTTTCAATCATTTCGCGTGGAACTTTACCTTTTCTAAATCCATCTACCTTGAATCTGTCTTTATTCTTTTCATACGCCTCGTCAATAGCTTTATCAAAGTCCTCTGCAGGCACTTCGATAATTAACTTAGCTTCATTATCCTTTGTCTTTTCTACTTTAAAACTCATCTTACTGTTCCTCCTTATAATCAACAAGTTTTGCTTGATTTTTATTGAATTTATAGCGCTTTTTTCTTAAGTCGCGCAGATAAATATTATATCACGAAAGCCTTTTAATGTCACTTAAATTAAGGGCTTTTATGGGCATATTATAACGTGATTAGTGTCTTATTTTTGGGACACTCATTAACTAAACTGAATGGCATCTGCCACCTGTTTTGATGTCTCTTCATCAATCAAATAACTAATGATTTCTAGTCCTTCTTCTATTGCTACTCCAAGACCTTTTCCAGTAATGAAATTAGCATCTCTTACTACTTTGCCGCCGTATTCTTTGCAGTCCATCTGCTCTTCAAAAGATGGGTAACTAGTAGCCTTTACATCCTTTAGTAAACCTAAATCGCTTAAAATGCTAGGTGCTGCACAAATTGCTGCAAGTAGTTTTCCTTCTTCGTTATATTTCTTTATTTGCTCTGTCAATTTATCGCATGCCGCAAGATTAGGTGTTCCTGGAATTCCTCCTGGAAGGAAAATGCAATCTCCCTCGTCAAAGTTAATCTCATCTATAGTGGCATCGGCCATTATCTTAATATTATGAGATCCTTCCACTAGCAAATCGTCCTTAATAGAAACCATAACTACATCTAACTTCTTAGTTCTGCGTAGTAAATCGATTACCATTAAAGCTTCCACTTCTTCTAATCCATCTGCTAAAAATGCATATACTTTTTTCATAAGAATTGTTCCTTTCTTTTCAAATCCATTTGCTCTATATTGTACCACAACGATTAATAATTTATCAGTTATATATGATAGTTTTATTGCAATAATGTAAAATAAATATTAAGATTAAGTAAATTGTTAACATTTAGGAGTTATTTATGAATAACGTTGAGATTGAGAGAAAATTTAAAATAAAATCTTTGCCGGAGAACCTAGACCAGTACAAGTCTTGCACTATCGAGCAAGCATATGTTTGTACTGCGCCTGTCATTCGCGTTAGAAAGCAAGATGATAAATATATTTTGACTTATAAAGGCGGCGGTATGATGGCTCGTGCAGAGTATAATCTACCCCTCAGCCAAGAAGGTTATGAACATATGCTTAAAAAAGCCGATGGAAATGTAATCACTAAGACTAGATACTTTATTCCTTTAGAAGATGCATTAACTGCTGAGTTGGATGTGTTCGAGGGAATGTTTGAAGGATTAGTCTTTGTGGAGGTGGAATTTGAATCTGTTGAACAAGCTAATGCTTTTGTTCCACCGGAATGGTTTAGCGAAGATGTAACGAGTGATAGACGTTATCACAATAGTTATTTGTCTAGGTTAGAAAAGTTTGATATTAACGATTTTGAATAATATTGAGTGCGCTTAAACTTAAGCGCACTTTTTATTTGTTCTGTGGAATAAACTTAAATACTGAGTATCTCTGTGGAGATATACTCATAAAAAAACCTTTTCTAAAATATGAGATTCCTCTTTTTTGTAGATGCCATCCTTCTCTATTATCTAAATAGTTTCCCAGGAATTGATCTACATAGAAATACACATTTGTTTCTTGTTTTAGTTCCTTTTCTAATTTTTGTAAGTAATCTTTAAACATTTCTGTCTCAAATGGTCTAGCAAAAAAGATATCAGTATATTCTCCCATATCTATTTTAAATGCATCGCCACATATAATCTCTACATTATCGTAAGGTTCAGACCAAGTTTTGGCTATATCTGCCACTTCTTCGTTTAGTTCAATTCCAACTAACTTACATTTTACTTTTTTATTTAATAGAGCCGCTAGTACTCTTCCTTTGCCGCAGCCTACGTCCACAAACTTGGAATTCTCATCTAAATTATCGATATTCACGATATCTTCCACCACTTTATACGGAGTGGATGATGAGCCTGTTGCTCCATGACTATCTCTGAATTTTGACGGAACATACTTCCTTAAAGACATCTTACAAATCTTTTTATCTCTCATTGCATCACGAAGAGACACTGGTTTCATAAGGATAGCTGCCAGTATTATCATAGGTTTACTTTTGAATTTTTTCTTTTTGTAAAATGAATCTTTTAGTTTACCCATATTCCCTCTTATAACTTTCTTTATTATACCAAAAGACCACCTACTTTAGTAGATGGTCTTAAGATGCAGGTGACAGGAGTTGAACCTGCACGTCGAAGGGACACTAGAACCTAAATCTAGCGCGTCTGCCAATTCCGCCACACCTGCGCATTACAAAGGTGTATCAAGTGATACACCCAAATGAGCCACGGGAGAATCGAACTCCCGACAACTTGATTAAAAGTCAAGTGCTCTACCAACTGAGCTAGTGGCCCATACAATATTAAGTTTTCTAGCTGGGCTAGTAGGATTCGAACCTACGAATGACGGCGTCAAAGGCCGTTGCCTTACCGCTTGGCGATAGCCCAGTGTGATACCAGATGGTATCTAGGGTGGCTAGAGGGATTCGAACCCTCGACCTCCAGATCCACAATCTGGCGCGCTAACCAACTGTGCTATAGCCACCATGACTAGCTGTAGCTAGTGAACGTGCTCGAAGGGATTCGAACCCCCGACCCACGGCTTAGAAGGCCGTTGCTCTATCCAGCTGAGCTACGAACACACATTATATGTTAGAAACATATAATTAAGCGGGTGATGGGAATCGAACCCACATATCCAGCTTGGAAGGCTGGTGTTCTACCACTGAACTACACCCGCAGATACGTCGGGGTGACAGGATTCGAACCTGCGACCTCCTGATCCCAAATCAGGCGCTCTAGCCAAGCTGAGCCACACCCCGTTAAACGGCGCTAATTCACAGCGCAACCATTATTATAAAAGAACGAGGGGGCAATGTCAACACATTTTTTTGCCCTAATCTGGTATCTCTCGACGTTGTTTTTATACTGTTTTTATCTCGAAATTGCACTCCCCATCATCGTCTATTTCTATCGATAAATAGGTAGGCTTAGCTTCATATTGCCTTGGTCTTTCTATACTTCCTGGGTTGGCAATTGTCACCTTTTCACCCTCATCTAGCACTGGTACATGTGTGTGTCCAAAAAGTGCTACATCACACTCATTTTCGAGTGCTGTATAGTACAATTTCTCGTAACCATAGTTTACACCATATTGATGTCCGTGTGAAGCAAAAATTTTGATTGGTCCTACGTTAAATGCATCTGCATCTGGATATGTAGAACCCCAGTCACAATTTCCTCTAAAAATCCTTACTCCGCAAGGAACAAGCATTCTTAGTTCCTCTTCTTGGTGTCCAATATCTCCAAGATGAATTAGTAAATCTATGTCTTTATTCTTTTTTAAGACTTTTTTAATGTTGTGAAGCGACCCATGAGAATCACTAAAAACAAGTACTTTGTACACTACTTGAATCTCCTCTTCATTACTTCCTTCATCTGCTCTAGTGCTTTTCCTCTATGGCTAATACTATTTTTAAGTTCAGGTGTCATCTCACCTGTAGTCATCTCATATTCTGGAACATAAACTATAGGGTCATATCCAAAACCGTTGTTTCCTCTTTGCTCATAACCAATAAGTCCTTCTATTGTTCCATAGCAAGTCTCCACATCCCCATCCGGGAATACCATTGCCATAGCACACGCAAAACGAGCTGATCTCTCATCTCCTTTGGCATCCTTTAACTTATCTATAATATAATCATTCTTTATCTCGTATGGAGTATCCTCTCCTAAAAATCTTGACGAATATACACCTGGCGCCCCATCCAAATAGTCCACTTCCAGTCCAGAATCATCCGCCAAAGCAATCTCTCCAGTAAGGTCGCAAATAGCCTTAGCCTTAATGATGGCGTTTTCTTCAAAGGTAGTTCCTGTCTCTTCTATATCTATATCAATACCCAACTCAGACATTGGAATAAGTTTTACATCAAACCCTTCCATCATCATATTTACTTCTCTTACCTTATTCTTGTTTGTGGTTGCAAATATTATTTTTCTCATATATTACCTCTTATCTGTATATGCTTTTAGACAAACATTACATCCTTGTTTTTCAGTAGATTGCCAATTCATTCCATCAGCGCTGATGTATCCTTCGCCGTCTTTTAGATTGACTTCTTTCTTCATCGATTTTGACGTAGTCTCCACTGGAACTAGCCTCATCTTTTTATTATTGTTGTGCGCTTTAACTATTATACTAAATTTTTGACCTTTTTTGACTTTGTATGACTTGTCTAGGTTAATCGTGTAGAATCCCTTGTTTTCATACGAAGCCTTCGCCACCACACGACCCCTCGAGCTTAGAGAATTAAGTCCCTTAAACTGGTCGCAGACAAACACCTCAAAGTCTGTATTTTCCTCAGTAGCGTAAAATCCCACTGCCTTTATCTTCTCATCACTCTTTGCTCTATAGACACTTGCAAAGTAGGCTGCGGACTGGTCTTTATAACCCATTATACCGGTCCATCCGCACAAATCACTTTGGTAGATATTATCGTAATTGTTTACATCATCTATCTGCGTGTAGCAAATGCTTACTTCGCCAAAGGACACACAATCATACGAAACATAGAAAAGTCCGTCTTTGCCAAAGTCTTTGCCCCAGCTGTTAAGGCAGATAAATGCTCCATCCCTTTTTACATTAATCGGGAAATTTTCTTTAGGGAAATTATCATCCCAACCCACTACCACCACATCGTGGTTAGCATGGCTATCACCCTCGTACGCATATGCAGCCGCACTTGAATTATAGTATGGAGAGCCATCAGCCGAAACTGCTCGCTGCAAATAGATAGAAGTTTCCACTCCACCATATTTAAACACCATTCTCTTCATTTCTTCTTGGTCTTTTGGTGTTAGAATCTGCGCCGACTGAAGATGTTTTTTCACTTTTCCATAGCCGTTTGAATTATCAGATACTGGTCCATTCCACGATGTCAAATATGCCATGGAGAATGAGTAATCTCCACCGTTTTTATTTTTGCTATATTTCCTGCTGTAATTTACCAAATGCCTTCTTGAAAATTCATAATTCTCATTCGGAAGCAAGGATGATTCTATAGCAGACAAAGTGGCATACGCCCAGCACGTACCTTCTTGTCCTTGATCTTGAACTTTTGGAAGGCGACCTTCCTCTGCATAGTTGTATCTAGTAGGTAGCGCGTTTCCAAGCGCAGTATCAGTGAGCGATGCTGTGCATGTATCATTGTCCCAGTTGTATGCAAATCCCAAGTAATTTTCAAAAAGACTAGATGGAATATAAATCACTCCATCTTTTTTGTAAACTTTTTCTTTTAATGTATAGTCACTTCCGTTAACCTTAACTTTATCCGAATTAATTTTAAGAATGGCTTTTGTATTACCCTTAATAACTACTACTGTGTTTCCTTTATACTTTAGGCAGGCACAGTTCAAATCATTTTCCACCACATCTGTAGGAATCATAAGGTTCATATTTGGGCTCATGAAATATTTACCCTTACTAGGGTAAACTGTTTTCTTGTTAACTTTAAGGGTAATGCCTTTTTTATTGATAGACAAAGCTTTTGCCTTCGCAAAATCGCTATCTGATTCTATCTTTGCACTTCCCTCTTGCACTTGCTGATATGAAACCAATCCAAACACAACAACAAAAGCCACTGCACAAATGACTATCAATGTTGTTATAAATTTTGAATTCTTAAATTTCATCCGTTTTAATCCTTCTTTTTCTTAGGTGGTTTAGGTCCAAGGAATTGATAAAAATAAGTCTTTATCATTCCGTTATAAATCTTTCTATTCTTAGTTGGCTTAACTCCCATATCCTTTGGCGCATCCTCGTAAGATGTTATAACAAAGGCTGACCAACTATCTAACTTCTTGTACTGTCTTCCTAGTTTTTCATACAGCACTTTTATCTGCTCTCTATCTTCAAGTCTTTCTCCGTAAGGTGGATTCGTAATAATAAATCCATACTTTTTAGGGTGAGACAAATCCCCCACATCTCTAGTCTGAAAGTGAATTAAATCTTCCACTCCCGCTAGCTTTGCATTCTTTCTGCACATCTCTATGGCTTCTTTGTCTATGTCGTATCCTTGAATGTCAGTTTCTACATCCATATTGATCTGCTCGTTTGCTTCATTCACCGCCTCGTACCAGCATTTCTTATCAATAATGTTAGTCCAGTTTTCTGCAGTAAACTCGCGCTCTAAGCCTGGAGCAATATTAGCTGCCATCAAAGCTGCCTCAATAGGAAATGTTCCACATCCACAAAACGGATCAACCAAAATCCTATCTTCTCTCCAAGGAGTAAGCATTATAAGCGCTGCCGCCAAAGTCTCAGAAATAGGAGCTTTGGCTGTGTTTTTTCTATATCCACGCTTGTGTAGCGACTCGCCAGATGTATCAAGCGCCACTATCACTTCGTCTTTATACAAGAACACTCTAATAGGATATTCATTTCCGTCCTCGTCAAACCAATCAACATTGTACTTTGATTTAAGACTTTCAACTATCGCTTTTTTTACAATACTTTGAATATCCGATGGACTAAACAATGCACTCTTAACAGAGCTAGCCTTCTTAACCCAGAACTTACCATCCTTTGGAATATACTTATCCCAATCGAGAGCCTTCACTCCTTCAAAGAGTTCATCATAAGTGGTGGCCTTAAATCTAGATACCACAATCATAACCCTCTCAGCAGTTCTAAGGAAAATGTTTGCTCTAGCTACCGCCAAAGCATCTCCCTTAAAAGTGACACGGCCATCTTCCACCTGTTCTATCTCATATCCCAGGTCTGTTATTTCCCTTTTTAATACGGCTTCCACGCCAAAATGACACGGAGCCATCAAAGTTAATTCTTTCATATCTTTAGTCCTAATTAAGTATTATAACAGAAAAAAGAGACGATATAAATCGCCTCTAGCGTGCATGAAAGGATTCGAACCCTCGACCTTCTGGTCCGTAGCCAGACGCTCTATCCAGCTGAGCTACATGCACATACGTCGCAATGCGACGGTGTTTATTTTACACCACGAGGGTGTTTCTGTCAATTTGATTATTATATCTTCTTAAACTTGCTAGTGTACACATAGCCAGTCATCTTATTGTATACAACTTTGGCGTAGCCCTTGGACTTGTAATAGTAAACTGACACTTTTGTGTTCTTTGGAATAGTCGCAAGCACTGGTCCAGACTTAAGTTTTGTAGACGCATACAAAGGAGTCGCGCTCTTTACAGTTCTCTTCCAAGTCTTTTTAAACCTAGTAGGGTTTTTGTAAAGTTTCTTTAGTTTGTATGGTGTAGCGCCCCAAGTCTTAAGGTAGAAATGTGGCATATCACTGAAACCATTCCAGTCTCCACCCCAAGCAAGGCCTACAGTCTTTATAATCTTAGCTGCCTTTGCAATCATATTTGCATTGTATCGAACTTTCTTTGGTCCATTGATTGCTATATCAAAAGCTATACCCCACTGATGCTGTGAAGAATAACTCTTGCCCTTTGCGTAAGTTACGATAGCACCTGGCTTAGTACGGCCCTGCGCATACAAAGAATCCTGATACTTCTTTGTTCGAAGTCCCTCAGTAATAATTAGATAAATTCCCTTTTCGTTACACTTCTTCAAAGCCTTTTTTAGTTTAAACTGCAAGTATGGATGTAGCTTCGAAGTTTTAATATTAATCTTATTCTTTTTGTAAATGTTTATAGGATCATCATATGATGTAGATGCTGCAGATTTGATACCCTCATACATTTTGCCATCGACAAACTTCAATTCTTGAACTTTGTAGTAGTACTTTACTCCTGGCTCAACGTAAATATCTTCATATGAATCAGTATCATATGGAACGATATCAATCTTTTGCCAATTTACTTTATCGGTAGATCTATAAATCATATAAGAAGATGCATCATAATTCTTCACCCAAGTAATTACAACTCTGTCATCATACGCGTGATGAACCACGTCCAAAACAATTCTTGGAACTGAAGTAATCTTAGCTGATGCGGCACTTCCACCTATATACTTTCTTTTATATCTCTTTATCTTGTAAGGACGAACCTTATACTGATAAGTAGTTCCAGTCTCCACATTTGGATCTGTGTAAGTCTTTTTGTTAGTGATATCGTATGAAGAAAACTTTCCACCATCTTCACTTCTATAAATTCTATAGCCACTAGCCTTCTTACTATTCTTCCACTTCAAAACAATACCGTTTTTAGTATTCTTAATGCTAGTAACTTTTACACTTGAAGCAGCCTGCGTTTCTGCAGCAGGCAAAAATGATCCAATCATTATTAAACTTAATACAAAACAAATAATTCTCTTTTTCATAACACTAAATTTTTACCACCTAATTGTTATAGAAATAAAAGCACCCTTTTGTAGGATGCTTTTAATGCCGGCGACCGGAATCGAACCGGTACTGTGTTGCCACAACAGGATTTTAAGTCCTGCGCGTCTGCCAGTTCCGCCACGCCGGCACGTGGATTTATAATGCGCTTCCCACGACTAGCGCTAGTGGGACCTACAGGGCTCGAACCTGTGACCCTCTGCTTGTAAGGCAGATGCTCTCCCAGCTGAGCTAAGATCCCATCTTGAGTGGACCTGCAGGGACTCGAACCCCGGACAAACCGGTTATGAGCCGGTTGCTCTAACCAACTGAGCTACAGGTCCTAATAGAGCCGACGAGCGGACTTGAACCGCTAACCTGCTGATTACAAATCAGCTGCTCTGCCAATTGAGCCACGTCGGCAGATTTAAACGAACGAGCAGCTGATTTCATCAGCACTGCTCTGCCTCATATTGCCCTTCGGGCAATAAGCCAAAATTGAGCCACTTAGTACATAAGTACTGCTCTGCCTATGATTGACGCAGTCAATCATCAAGAATTGATCCACGTCGTCATGAATCAAATCATAAAATAAAAAGCATATCACACTAGTGATACGCTTTTACATGACTCCAAGGGGATTTGAACCCCTGTTACCGCCGTGAAAGGGCGGTGTCTTAACCACTTGACCATGGAGCCGAAAACACTACTAGTGCCTTTTATACTAAAAATAATTATTAGTATAAAAAAACTCCCCGAGTAGGACTCGAACCTACAACCCTTCGGTTAACAGCCGAATGCTCTACCATTGAGCTATCGAGGATTATTAATATCGGCATAGCCGAAATATGAGTATTATACACTCAAAACCACACACTGAAAAGTAATTAAAGACTTTCCTAGGATAACTCCTCTTCCTTTATGGATAAGCCCTCGACCTATTAGTATCGGTCAGCTGCATACATTACTGCACTTCCACCTCCGACCTATCAACCTCGTA
>JAGCPW010000020.1 GCA_017965495.1 Eubacterium sp.
ACTAGCTACACATGTAACAGGACATTGGTCATACTGGGATGGTTCTCAGACTGTAGTTAAGACTAATGAGTCTTTGTTAGAAAAGTTACCTACTATAGCTAACAAAGATTCTTACAGATTTACTACAGACAACTATGATCATAATAATGGGGCATTCCAGACTAATGGATGGGCTACATCTAATTCTTGGAATTATTCTAAGGGAGATGGATATGGAAATGCAGTTTATGCTATTCCAATGGCTTATCTAGCTACTAGTCAGGGAATGTTAATGATAAATCCATTTACTAGACTTACTGGTGATACAGGAGTATTTCTTATGAACCAGGATATGACTGGTTATTTGAGCGACTTTTGTATTGGAACAGGAAATGAGTTAGCCAATACTAAGGCAGATACAGAAACTGATTGGTCTAGCAAAGTAGTAATGGAAGAAAAAGCGGACGCATCTAAACATATTGACTTTACAATGACTCACGGTAGTCCATTTGTATATTGTGAAGTGGGTGGAACATCACAGGCTAAAGTTACTTGCAAAAGAGATCTTCCAGCGGACGTTACATATCAAGATGACAATATGGTAATTGTTAGAAAGTTCGATAACGGCGATGATGCTATCGGTCTTACTAACTATGATTACTATGCATTCTATTTACCAGATGGTGCTTCTACATCACTTTCTGGAACTGATATAAGAAACGGTTCATTTAACATTAACTTTGATGAACATAAATACTTTAGTATGGCTTGGCTTTGTGACACAAAGGGAACAAACGATGCCAAGGCAAAATCAATTGCTGATTCATATAAAAAGTATGCATATAACTTTGTAAAAGACACAAAGGCTACTTACAGTTATGATGCAAGCACAAGTACAGTAACTACAGACTATAAATACACATTTGATAAAAAGTCAGAGAGTACTGCTGATGGAACAATTATGGGTGTTATCCCTCACCAGTACAAAAATATGAGCGGATATGCATTCTTAGAGCAGACATCAAGATCTATTAGAGGAACAGTTAAGTTCTTAGAGGGAAGCGAATACCAGACAGTTCAAAAATATACGGGCGTTCTTCCAGGACTTGGAACAATTCCAGATGCTGACAAAGCAAAAGTTAAAAACTATGTGGCAAACTTTATGGAAGAGTTTGGCCCTACAGATACAGCAGTAACAAAAGAAGATTATGAGCAAAACACATACGACTGCGGCAAAAAGCTAAACCGTGCAGTTCAAGTAATGTTGGCAGCAGAAGCAGCAGGCGATAATGAAAATGCTACTAAACTTCTTAACGGTATTAAGGCAGAACTTGCTGATTGGTTTACTGCGGACAATGATACAGACGAAGAAGATAAATATTTCTATTACGATGAAGATATGGGAACACTATTTGGATTCCCTCAAGCTTACTATACAGTAGACGGAATGACAGACCATGCATTCCACTATGGATACTTTATAAACGCAGCAGCACAAGTTGCACTAAGAGATCCTAACTTTATAGCAGAGTACGGAAATGTAATAGATGAATTGATAGGTGATGTAGCAACTACTGCTAGAAACAGTGGAGATTCTAGATATCCTTACCTAAGACAGTTTGATATGTGGGAAGGACATTCTTGGGCTTCAGGTCACGCTGACTTTGGCGATGGCAATAACCAAGAATCTAGCTCGGAAGCAATCAACGGCTGGGCTGGACTAATTCTTTATGGTCAGGCTACACACAACCAAGAGTTAACAGAAGCTGGAATCTACCTATACACAACAGAGGTGGAAGCAGTTAACAATTACTGGTTTGACTTGGACGATGATGCACTAAGCAGTCTATACAAAAAGACTATTGGCGGAATGGAACACAGATACGCTTCTATGATTTGGGGCGGCAAATATGGTTACGAGACTTGGTGGACAGCTGAGCCTCTACAGACAAATGGAATCAACATTCTTCCAAACACAGCAGCATCATTCTACCTAGCGAAAGACAAAGCATATATGAAAGACTTTGTAAGAATCGCTAGAAGAAATGAAGACAACTACAACGGCCCAGACAAAGACAATAACAGATGGAATGAATTATATACAGCATATATTGCAATGTATGATCCTGATGCAGCGGCACAGTACTTTAACGAGGACTGCAAAGCAGAAGATGGAGATTCCAAAGCACATGCTTGGTATCAAATTGCATTTATGAAAGATAAAGGAACACCAGATTTGAGTGTTACAGCAGATATGCCACTTAGCGCATTCTTTAGTAAGAATGGACAGGCTACTTACACTGTATACAACCCAGAGTCTGAAGATAAGACAGTTACATTTAGTGACGGGGTTTCATTTACAGCTAAGGCTGGCGAACTAACAGAACATATAGAACAAAGAGAAACAGTTCCAACTACTACACCAGATCCATCAGCACCTACTACCACAGTAAAACCTACTTCAGGTCCTGAAGAGGGATATATAAGATTGTCTGATGATTTGTACTATAAGAAATTACAGTACGAAGTAGTCGGAATGAATAATCCAGAATTATTAGATGGTGGAAATACTTTACAGTTTGCATTTGCACCTACTGACAACGTAAAACTTTACTTTGACGGTGAAGAGGCAAGTGGTGACGCAGTAGTATTAGTTGCAAAAAATATTGTTAAACTAAATCCTACTAAGTTCCCTGATGACTCATACACTAATATCAAGATAGAAGCAGACAGTGGAACAAGTGAGATTATTTTGAAGAAGGGTAATCCTGTTCAGCCTACAACAGAGGCTCCAGTGACAGAAACACAAACTACAGTAGAGCCTACTACAAAGGCTCCAACTACACAGGCGCCTACACAAGCACCTACTGCAGAACCTACTACAGTTGAACCTACTCAAGTACCTACAGCAGAAACAACTACTTATAACCCAAGACCACCTCAAACAGAGACAGTGGCACCTACATCTTCATTGCCTAAGCCTATACCTGTAGTTAGAGTTCCAGATAAGGCAAAAGTCAAAAAGGCAATTAAAAAGAAGAAATCTGCTAAGAAGATCAAGGTTACTCTTAAGAAGATTAAGGGCACTGCAGGTTATCAGGTTAAGGTTTACAAATCAAAGAAGAACGCTAAGAAGAATAAGAAAGCTTTGGCTACAAAACTTGTGAAGAAAGTTAAATTCACATTTAAGTCAAAGAAGTTTAAGAAAAAGAAGAAACTATACATTAAAGCTAGAGGATTTGTATGGGACGGTGCTATAAGAGTTTACGGCGCTTGGTCTAAATCAAAGAAAGTAAAAGTTAAAAAATAGGAGGGGGAATGAAAAGTATTAAAAAAACAATTTGTTTTGTACTTTGTATTGCTCTAATATTTAACGTATCATCTACTATCAAAACAAATGGTGATGAAGGGAAAAATGAAGTGAAAAAAGTATTGTTTATTGGAAATTCTATGACATTCTATAACAATCTTTGGAATGTAGTTCAAGGATTGGCTAAGAGGAATGGACATGACATAGAAGTGGAATCAGCCACCAACCCTGGCAAGACTATTCTTTATAATGCATCTGCAAACAATTGTGTAGAGGCAATGAAGAAGGGCGGCTATGATGTGGTTGTTTTGCAGGACTTGGTGGGCGGATTTGACGCAGATATTCTTCAGCAGGGAGTTGATAAGATTGTGCCTATCATCAAGAAGTACAGCCCTAATGCAAGAATAGTATTCTACGAGCCATGGCCAGTTAAACATATGCTAGAAAAGCCAGATAGTTATCTTCCATACTTTACAGATAACTACATCAAGACTGCAAAAAGTGTGGGTGCAGATTTAGCACCTGCAGGTGAAGGTTTTTATGATCTATATGTAAATCATAAGAAAGACTATTACTGCAAGGATGGAAAGCACCCAACACCATTAGCTACATTTTTAGCAGCATCTACCATTTACTTTGCAATTTATAAAGATGAGGACGTCAAAAAGTTTGAAGAGTCTGAGCATCCGGATATTGATTCGCTCATCATCAACAATATCGAACACACAAACGAGGGCGTTCAAGATTCGTACAACTTGGACGATTTAAACTTGATATATGCTATCGGACATAAGTATGC
>JAGCPW010000021.1 GCA_017965495.1 Eubacterium sp.
AGATGAAAAGTTCGTACGTGTCCTCGACAAAGACCTTTGTCCAGAAACTCGTTTTGTACAGGGCAGTAACTACACAGATATAAACTTTAAGATTGATGATAGAACAAATAGAATAGTAATGATGGGCGCGCTTGATAACTTGGTTAAAGGAGCAGCAGGACAAGCGGTTCAAAATATGAATATAATGTTTGGACTACCTGAAGAGATGGGAATTAATTTAGTACCAAGCAGTGTATAGATTACAGAAATAATAAAGGATTTAGATATGCATTTTAAGACAGACGGTGGCGTGACTGCTCCTCTTGGCTTTGCGGCTATGGGAGTTCACGCAGGAATAAAAAAAGAAAACACAGATATGGCTATAATTAAAAGTCATGTGCCTGCACGTGCAGCAGGAACTTTTACTACAAACGTGGTAAAGGCTGCACCAGTTTTGTTTGATCAAAAGCAGATTTATGAAAATGATTTTGCACAAGTAATTGTTTGTAACAGTGGTGTTGCAAATGCTTGTACTGGTAAAGAGGGAATGGATTACTGTGAACAAACTGCAAAGATGGTGGCAGAAAACTTGCACGTAGACGAGAATGAAGTATTAGTCACATCTACTGGTGTTATCGGTCAGCAGCTTCCAATGGATAATATAGAAGCAGGAATCCAGATGCTTGGTTTGACACTAGACTCATCTGAGGAAGGTGGACATATGGCGGCAGAAGCCATTATGACTACTGATACCAAGCCAAAAGAAGTGGCATACGAGTTTAGAGTGGCTGGAAAGCAGTGTAAGATAGGCGGTATGTGCAAAGGATCAGGAATGATTCATCCAAATATGTGTACAATGCTATCGTTCTTAACTACTGACGTTAAGATTTCAAAAGAACTTTTATATGAAGCGCTAAGTGATAGTGTGAAAGATTCTTACAATATGATTTCAGTAGATGGTGATACATCAACTAACGATACAGTTTTAATTCTTGCTAATGGTTTGGCGGAGAACAAAGAGATTACTGAAAAAGATGCAGATTACGAAGAGTTCGTAAACGCACTTCATGCAGTAAATGTGGAACTCAGCAAAATGATAGCAGGTGATGGTGAGGGAGCAACAGCGCTATTTGAAGTAAAGGTAAGACATGCAGACACAAAAGAAAATGCTGTTAAACTTGCAAAGTCTGTAGTGTCATCTTCTTTGACGAAGGCTGCTATTTGCGGACACGATGCTAACTGGGGAAGAATTATGTGTGCACTAGGTTATGCCGGTGTGGACTTTGACCCAGAAAAGATAGATATCTATTTTACTAGTGCAGCAGGACAAATAGTGATAGTAGAAAATGGAGTAGCTACTGATTATAGCGAAGAAAAAGCAACTGAGATTTTATCAGAAGATGCGGTAACAGTTACTTGTGATATGAAGATGGGCGATGCAAAAGCAACAGCCTGGGGATGTGATTTAACACACGAGTATGTAAGCATTAATGCAGACTATAGAAGTTAAAACCTTTGGAGGAATAGACAAATGATAATGAAGGGCAATAAAGATATAAAGATGGATTCGCTTATTGAAAAGGCAGACGTTCTTATTGAGGCGCTACCTTACATTCAGCGATTCAATAGAAAAATCATTGTTGTTAAGTATGGTGGAAGTGCAATGTTAGATGAGGATTTCATGACAAATGTAATCCAGGACGTTACACTTCTTAAACTTGTTGGTTTTAAGCCAATCATCGTACACGGTGGTGGAAAAGCTATTAGTAAACACATCGACAAGATGGGAATGGAGACTGAGTTTGTAAACGGTCTTCGTGTTACTGATGAAGAAACACTAGAAGCAGCAGAGATGGTTCTTAATAAAGTAAACAAACAGCTTGTTCAGATGGTTGAAAAGTTGGGCGTTCGTGCCATTGGTATCAGTGGTAAGGATGGAAATCTTTTAAGTGTTGAGAAGAAACTATCACACGGTGAAGATATTGGATATGTAGGAACTGTAAAGTCTGTTTCTACAGAAATCTTGCTTGACTTGATAGAGAAAGACTTTCTTCCAATCGTTTGTCCAATAGGCCTTGATGATGAGTTTGAAGCATACAATATAAATGCAGACGACGCAGCATCAGCTATAGCAGAGGCAGTAAAAGCTGAAAAGTTAGCGTTCCTAACAGACACAGAAGGTGTGTTAATGGATGCAGATAATCACGATTCTGTTATTTCTGAAATGACTATTTCCGAGGCAAAGGACTTGATAAAAGATGGAACTATTTCTGGCGGAATGATTCCAAAGATCAAGAACTGTATAGAAGCAATCGAAAATGGAGTTTCTCGTGTCCATATATTAGATGGAAGAATTCCTCATTGTATACTACTTGAGATCTTTACTAACAAGGGTATTGGTACAGCGTTGCTTCGTGATGAAGATGAGAAGTTTTATAAAGAAGAAGAGATAAAGGAAAAGTAAATGAGTGTAATAGAAAAAGCAGAGCAAAATTTAATACATGTATACAACCGTTTCCCTGTTGTTTTTGAAAAGGGCGAGGGTGTATTTTTGTATGATGAAAATGGAAAAGAATATTTAGACTTTGCATCAGGGATTGGTGTTTGCTCATTGGGTTATGGAAATGAGAAATTAAATAATGCAATTAAAGAGCAAACTGATTTATTACTTCACACATCAAATCTTTTCTATAACAAGCCATCAAGTGATGCGGCTGAAAAACTAGTGAAAGCTACTGGTCTTAAGAAAGCTTTCTTTACAAACAGTGGAGCAGAGGCTATTGAGGGTGCGCTAAAGGTTGCAAAGCGCTACGCTTATGATAAAAGCGATGCTAAAGAAAAGAATGAGTATAGCGAAGGCTATGAAGTAATTGCAATGAATAATTCATTCCACGGCCGTACAAAGGGTGCTTTGGAAATCACTGGTACAGAAGATTACAGAAAGCCTTTTGGCAAAGAAATAGATGATGTTAAATTTGCAGAGTTTAACAATCTAGATAGTGTAAAAGAGTTAGTGACAGATAAGACTTGCGCTATCGTAGTTGAGTGTGTTCAGGGCGAAGGTGGAGTGACACCTGCCAATGAAGATTTCATAAAAGGAATCCGTGCTCTTTGTGATGAAAAAGACATCATAATGATTTGCGATGAGATTCAGTGTGGAATGGGTAGAACTGGAAAGATGTTTGCCTATGAGCATTATGGAATCTTGCCTGATATTGTGACTTGTGCTAAAGCACTTGGGTGCGGTGTACCTGTGGGTGCATTTGTTTGTGGCGAGAAATGTATGGATACTTTAGTTCCTGGAGATCACGGAACAACATACGGTGGAAATCCACTTGTAACTGCAGTAGTAAGCAAAGTGTTTGACATATATGAAGAAGAAAATATAGTAGCCAATGCAAAAGAGATGGGAGAACTACTTTCTAGTGAATTAGAAAAACTAGTAGATGAGTTTGACTCCGTCAAAAAACAAAAAGGAATTGGCTTAATGAAGGGCTTAGAATTAAGTGTTCCAGTGGGTGATATTACAAGTAAAGCCATCGAAAATGGACTAGTTGTAATAAGCGCAGGTGGCAATGTTTTACGTATGCTCCCACCGCTAATAATTAATGAAAAAAATATAAAAAATGTGATTGATATTTTGAAAAAAATATTATAAATTATTAGTTGGTAATTTAATAAATTTTGGAGATATATAAATAGTGACAAGCGGGGAAAGAAAGAAAAAATTAAAGATTAAAGTGGCAGTAATAGTAAGCGCGGTAGTTGTAGTTTTAGTGACTGCGCTTATTTTGTTGTCTGTATTTGGACGCGTAAAAGTAAACGGCATATATTTGAGTAACAAACAAATAAAGAAAGACTTTGAAAACAAAATCATGTCAACACATACAGTCTTTTTAGAGGACAAATATAACAAGTTTACTAAGTTTAAATACAATATAAAGCCAATTGAAAATAGAAACTTCTTTACAAAAGCAATCGATACAATTACTGGCAGAAATAACAGTGTAAAGATTACTTATGATGTAGATGTAAAGGGGATAAAAAAGACTTTAAAGAAAGACAACAAGAGAAATAAAAAACCTAGGAATGCGAAGATAGTTAAGGGTAAAAAACTATACAAGATTAGACCAGCCAAACTAGGAACAAAGGTAAACATTAAAGGCCTTGTTAAGAGTTTGAAGAATAATGCAGAAAATATTTCTGTTTATGATTATCTAGAGCAGCCTAAAGTTTTGGATGAGGATCTAGAGCCTACTTTAAAGAAGCTAAACAAACCTTTGAAGTGGCATATTGCATATAAGAATGGTGCAGAGATTAGACATAACTTTGACACTGTAAAACTTGTTAAGGGTAAAGTGAAAGTAGATGAGACACAGATGAGAAAGATTATCTACAAAGCACTTGCAACATACGACACTATTGGTGGTGTGTGGGAGTTTAAAGACCACAAGGGTAAGAAGAGAAAAGTTAAAGGTGGAACATGGGGTTCTACTGTAGACTATGAACGTGAAATGCCATACATTGAGAAGGCTTACAAAAAGAAGAAGAGTCACGATAACAGAAAACCTTATCTTCTTCGTGAGTCACCAAAGCACTACACAAAAACACAGATTGAAGTTAGTATTCCAAAACAGCATATGTGGATGTACAAGGGCAAGAAGATTATTATGCAATCTCCTGTTGTTACTGGACTTCCTAAAAAGAAGAGAGAGACACCAGTTGGTGTATTCTATATAACAGAGAAAAAACCTGGAAAGTACTTGAAGGGTAGAGGTTATAAAACTTGGGTAGATTACTGGATGAGACTTACTCCTACAGGGGTAGGCTTCCATGACGCCCCTTGGCAACCAACATTTGGTGGAACTAGATACTTAACTGGAGGCTCTCACGGCTGTATTAATCTACCACCAGCAGTTGCTAAAAAACTATACGATAAAACAGAGTCAGGAATGACTACTTTTATACACTAAAAAAATCGGCACCAGTGCCGGTTTTTTTATGAAATTCTTTATTTAATTAATTGAAATGAAAACACTAAATTGATATTATATTAAACGTGGGAAAAATCGAAAGGAAGTGGGCAGATTGAAGAAAATAGGTTTTGATAACGACTTGTATATTAAGAAGCAAAAGCAACACATTCTAGAGAGAATCGATTGTGCTAACGGTAAGTTATACCTAGAGTTTGGTGGAAAACTCTTTGACGATTACCATGCATCAAGAGTTCTTCCTGGATTTGATGTTAACGCTAAAATAAAACTTTTGCATGAGCTAAAAGACCAAGCAGAAATTATATTTGTAATCTCTGCAGGCGATATTGAAAAGACAAAGATGAGAGCAGACCTTGGTATCACTTATGATATGGATGTTCTTAGACTAATTGACAATATCACTAAACTTGGCATCGAAGTAAACAGTGTAGTAATCACTAAGTACACTGGCCAAGTGGCAGCTGATGCGTTCAGCGCAAAACTTGATCAACACGGAATCAAAAACTATTTCCACAAGCCTATTAAAGGATATCCAGTAGATATCGATTATATATGTAGTGAAGAAGGATTTGGCGCAAACCCTTATATAGAAACTACTAAGCCACTAGTGGTGGTAACAGCGCCAGGACCAGGTAGCGGAAAGTTAGCTACTTGTTTGTCTCAGGTGTATCATGAAAACACTCGTGGTATTCCAACAGGTTATGCTAAGTTTGAGACATTCCCTATTTGGAATGTTCCTCTAAAACATCCAGTAAATCTTGCATACGAGGCAGCTACAGCAGACCTTGATGATGTAAATATGATTGACCCATTCCACTTAGAAGCATACGGAGAAACTACAGTCAACTATAATAGAGACGTAGAAGCTTTCCCAGTTGTACAAAGTACATTAGCTAAGATTAGTAATGAGAACTTTGATTACAAGAGCCCAACAGATATGGGTGTAAATATGGCAGGTTACGCCATAGTGGATGATGATGCGGTAAGAGAAGCATCAGAGCAAGAAATAATAAGAAGATTCTTCGCAACAAAATGCGATTACAGAAAAGGTAAAGAAAAGAAGAGCGCTGTTGATAAGATTAAGCGTATTATGCAAGAGCTTAACATTTCACCTGATGATAGAAAGGTGGTTAATATCGCTCTAGCAAGAGAGGAAGAGACTGGTGTGCCAGCAGCAGCTATCGAGCTAGAAGATGGCAGAGTTATAACAGGTAAAGCCAGCGAGCTTATGAGCGCTTCTTCATCAGTTGTACTTAATGCAATTAAAGCGATTATGGGTATAGATGATGACTTAACACTTCTAACTCCAATCATTCTAGAACCAATTCTAGCAATGAAGACAGAAATTCTTGGAAGTAGAAGTAC
>JAGCPW010000022.1 GCA_017965495.1 Eubacterium sp.
CAGGTGGTTAACAACTACAGACTTTCATCTATGCTTTATGAGGCGGTGTACGATGCCAAAGCTTACGCCGAGAAGGGCATGAGCGCCAAAGAGATAAAAGAAAAGCTAGAGGGCGAGAGCAAAAATTCGTTTATGGTTTTGACGGTGGATACGCTTAAGTATTTGAAAACAGGAGGAAGAGTATCTGCGTCAAAGGCATTGGTAGCGAATCTTGCAAACATAAAACCTATTTTGATTTTGCACGAGGCAAAGATAGATGCTGTGAAAAAGGCTAGAGGCCTAAACATAGCAAAGAACAAGTTGATTGCATATGTAAAAGACAAAGTTGAAGAACTTTACAGCGAGTATGCGCCAGAGAGAATCTCGATTGGAATAATCGATACATTTATAAATGATGATGACTCGAAGGATTTGCTAGAAAGAGTTAAGAAGGCTTTTCCTAACTTTAAGATAATGGCAAGGAAGTGCCCTTGTAGTATTGCCTGTCACGTGGGAGCGAATGCTCTAGCGGTGTCAGCTACAGTAATGGGAGAAAGATAGTCGCGAGAGGTTTAAGCGAAAAATTAGAGATGAAACACAAAAGTTTGTCAAAGACGCCAGTGATGATTCTAATAGCAATGTTTTGTTGCTTTTTGTGGGGATCGGCGTTTAGTTGCATCAAAATTGGATATAAAGCATTTGGAATATCTGGGAACGACATAGCTTCCCAGATTCTTTTTGCTGGAATTAGATTCACACTAGCTGGAATAATGGTAATAGCAGTAGAAAGCCTACGTCAAAGAAAGTTTGTAAGGCCAAGTCATCCAAAGTATATTGCTGTTCAGTCTTTGTTCCAGACGGTGTTGCAGTACTTGTTTTTCTATGTGGGACTTGCTCACACTACAGGAGTCAAGTCATCCATCATAACAGGCGCTGGAACATTCTTTACAATCTTAATCTGTTCGCTGGGTTTCAAACAAGAAAAACTAACTACCAAAAAGATAGTGGGAAGTTTAGTCGGATTTGCAGGACTGATAGTAGTAAACTTAACTGGAAGTGGACTAGACTTTGATATGAGTTTTCTGGGAGAAGGGTTTATATTTATAGCAGCTTTTTCAGGTGCCATAGCACAAGGCTATATAAAGAAGTTTTCAAAAGATGCTAGCGTGGTTATGCTTAGTGGATACCAATTCTTCTTTGGTGGAGTAGTAATGACGGTCGTTGGTATAATTGCAGGTGGTCATATAAATATACCAGCAGGAGACACATGGTTTGTGGTTAAGGCTGTGGCATTACTATTGTATATGGGATTTATTTCAGCAGCAGCTTACACACTTTGGGGAGTTCTTCTAAAGTATAACGATGTGTCAAAAGTTGCGACATGCAAATTTATGAATCCGATTTTTGGAGCGGTATTGTCACTCATTATATTGAATGAGACAGACGTGATGGGATGGCAGATAACAGTTGCACTAGCTCTAGTTTGTTTGGGCATATTTATAGTAAACTATGAAAAAACACATAAAATATAAAATAAATCACAAATATATCTTGTGATTTATTTTATATGGTAGTATAATTACTCCATGCGGCATCGTGTGCGACAGGCGGTTGGCCCTCACTAGAGAGGGTGTAGCCCTCTCGACCATTAGGAAAGGAGGGTGGTAGTTATGGAAGTAATTAGCGTCATAACTCTGTGTATAACCTGTGGAGTCATAGGTTATCATCTGGGGAAAGATGTGAAAGACTTAAATAATAAAAACAATCGCCAGTAGCCTGGCGATTGTTTCTAACTAACAATTAGAGCCAACCGTCTATGCGGTGTCGCTCTTTATGAATATAAAATAGCATAGTTTTTACATTAATGCAATATACAATATATGATGCTTGAAAAATACCATTATGTAAACCAAAAGGATTGTTTTATAGAACATTAAAAATCTATAAAACAACCCTTTTTTTTAGGTCTTTATATGATATAATAGGGCGGGTTTGAAAAAGGGGGAACTAGAGCAATCTAGTTTCTTTTTGTAAGAAGAAAAGGCAATAATTTTAACCGCTAAACAAGTGGCGAGAAAATGCCTAATCAAAAGAATATGAAAGAATTTACACCAGAAATTAAATACTATAAATCCTTTGAAGATGACTTTGTAGAGAGTATGGATCAGGATTACAAACTGAAAGAGAACTACAAGTGGATTCATACAAATCCGATTTACAGATTCTTTTCGTGGGTTATCTATGGCATTGCGTGGTTTATCATTCGATTTGCATTTCCGATAGCTTACGGAGTGAAGGTTAAGAATAAGGAAGTGCTAAAGCCGTACAAGAAAATGGGTTACTTTTTCTTCGGCAATCACACGCAGATGATAGGAGATGTGTTTAAGGCTCCGTACGTAGCAAAGAGCAAGCGAGTTTACGTGATAGCAGCTCCTGCTAACTTGGGAGTGCCAGTTATTGGGAAGATTTTGACATCGCTTGGTGCCATTACAATTCCTACGGACTTCGAGCACATGAAAGATTTTACAAAAGCTATTCACACAAGGATTGAGCAGAAACACTGCGTTAGTATTTATCCGGAGGCGCATCTTTGGCCATACTACACTGGCATTAGGCCTTTCCCGGAGACGAGTTTTAAGTTTGTGGTAACCGAGAACGTGCCGGCGTTTTGCATCACCACCACATATCAGAAGAGAAAGTTTCGCAAGAAACCGAGAGTGACTCTGTTTGTGGATGGACCGTTTTGGCCGGACAAGACTTTGGCTAGACAAGATAGAGCAAAGAAACTTCACGACGAGATTTACGAGACTATGAAAGAGCGAAGTAAAGAAAGCACATACGATTATGTGATATACAAAAAGTCAGAAGACGAATAAGTGACATTTATTTAGACGAATAAGTGACTTCGTCAAAGACAAAGAGGGAATATGGAAAAGCAAGTTAACCTACTTTACTGCGGAGACGAAAATATCGAAAAAGGTTTGATAATCTCAATCATTTCCATAGTGAAGCACTACAAGGGAAAACTAAATATTATTGTTTTGACGGCGAGCCTTGAGACTGTGCACAGAAGATACAACACTGTGAACGAAGACACCATCAAAGTTTTGGACTTTTACATCAAGCAGGTGAATCCAGAAAGCAGTATCAAGCTGATAGACGTGAGTGCAAACTTTGATAAGTTCATTCCGGAATCAAACTTAGATACAAGGTTCACACCGATGTGCATGCTTAGACTATTTGCTGATCAGATTGATGATATGCCAGATAAAATTTTGTATTTGGATAACGACACAATAGCCGACAAAGACGTAAGCGAACTCTTTGACGAGGATGTGGAAGATTACGAGTTTGCAGGAGTGCTCGATCACTACGGCAGTTGGTTCTTCCGCGACAAAGTTACAAGAAGAGATTACCTAAACTCTGGCGTTTTACTTTTCAATATGAAAAAGGTGAAAGAGACTGGCTTGTTTGAGCAGTGCAGAGAGAAGTGCAGAAACCAAAGAATGTTTATGCCAGACCAAACTGCGCTAAACAAACTAGCAACAGCCAAGAAATCTTTGCCTCGCAAATACAACGAGCAAAAGAAGAATAGAAAAGATACAGTGATTAGACATTTCACAACGGGCTTTAGGTTCTTCCCTTGGGTTAGAACGATTACAGTTAAGCCGTGGGATATAAAGAGAATGCACAAAGTTTTGAAACTATATAAGTACGACGGAATCTTAAAAGAATATAGAGCAATGTATAAATCAATCAAGAAACTATAAATCACACAAATCAAAACTATAAATCACAAAATAAAAACAAATAAATCATATAAATAATTATAAAAAAGAGGGCAGAAAAATGGAAAAGACACTAATACCAATATTTTTTACAATTGACGACGGCTATGCGCCATATTTGGGAGTGGCTATCAAGTCACTTATCGAAAACGCATCAAAGGATTATCGCTACAGAATCCATATCATCCAGGAGGGGCTAACTGACAAGTACAAAGGCTACCTTGCGGATATGGCAACAGAGGATTGCGAAATCGAGTTTTGCGAGATGAGAAGAGAACTTGATATCGGAAGTGATTTTGACGGACACAAGCTTCGTGCGGATTACTTCACACTAACAATTTACTACAGACTATTTATCCCAGAGATGTTCCCAGAGTACGACAAAGTAATCTACATCGACAGTGACGTGGTAGTGCCTGGCGATATCTCGGAACTATATAATGAAGAATTGGGTGACAACCTAGTGGGAGCTTGCACAGATACATCAATCTTGCACATCCCACCATTGGTTGAGTACACAAGAGACGCTGTGGGCATGAAGCCTGGCGAGTATTGTAACTCAGGAATTCTTTTGATGAATGCTAAAAAGATGAGAGAAGTGAGGATGGACGAGCACTTCCTAGCGCTTCTAAATAAGTATCAGTTTGACACTGTGGCACCGGATCAAGATTACTTGAATGCGATGTGCAACGGACAGATTAAACATTTGTCGGACAGATACGATGTGATGCCGGTGGAAGATGCCGAAGATAAAGAAGACATTGTTATCATCCATTACAACCTATTCTCAAAACCTTGGTTGTTTGATAACATTCAGTATGGAGACATTTTCTGGGAGTATGCGAAGAAGACTGAGTTCTACGAAGACTTGAAAGAGATAAAGAACACATACACAGAAGAGCAGAAGGCGCACGATATGGCGAGCATGGAAAACCTTGTGACACGTGCAACTATGATAACAGGACAAGACAAGACATTTAAAAAAGTCCAAGACGAAGAGGGCGTAGTAAGACTATAAGTCACACAAAAAATCTATAGACACAACACAAAAAATCTACAAACGCCACACAAATGAGGGAATCAAATGATAATTCTCGACGACGTAAGAGATGAAGTAATTGAAAATATAAAGCAAGCTATAAAGGACGAAGATTGGTACGCCAAAGTTGAGGTTAACGATCCTGTGCTTACAATGAACGAGCGAGATGACCTACTTAAAAAAGTAATGAAGCGCAGACACACTCCAAAGTATCTTTTCAACAGACGCATGGCTAGATACATGGCGAACATGGCGTCACGTATGGTCAACATCAGCACTCACATAGAGGGCATTGAAAAGGTGAAGCGTTTGAAGGGCGGAGCAATCATTACGAGTAACCACTTCAGTCCTGTGGAAAATGCAATCGTTAGATACATGATTCTAAAGGCTGGCAAAAAGCACCTTAACATCGTAAGCCAAGAGACGAACCTTGCGATGGAAGGAATGCTCGGATATTTGATGAACTATGCAGACATCATTCCGATTAGCAACAGCCGAAACTACATGACAAAGTTCTTCGAGCCACAGCTAAAAGAGATGATGGCAAACAAAGAGTTTATCCTAATCTATCCGGAGCAGGAGATGTGGTTTAACTACAGAAAGCCGCGTCCGCCAAAGAGAGGACCTTTCTACTATGCATCAAAACTTGGGGTTCCAGTGATTAGTTGTTTTGTGGAATTGATTGACACAAAGAAAAAAATGGCAGAGGATTATGTCGATGTCAGATATAAGATAAGCGTGCTTGATGTGATGCTTCCTGATCCAAACAAGTCGGTCAGAGAAAACAGCATCTACATGCGAGACAGAGATTACGCATTAAAAAAGCAGGCTTACGAAAAAGCCTACGGCAAAGAACTGACATATGATTTTGATGTGAGCGATATAGCCGGCTGGAGACCAGAAGGTGTAGATGAAACACCAAAGCAAGAAGAGCAAGCAGCAGAGCAGACAGCAGAGCAAGAATAACAATTATAAATAAACATAAAAAAAGAAATGCACTTGGGGTTAACCAAGTGCATTTCTTTTGTGTGAGGAAGTTAGGTTTTATTTCGAAAACCTTTGTACCTTTATTATATATAAATGCAAGAAAAGTAAAAGTGCTCATTTTTTTGAAAATATTGCATATTTTATTTGTTAAAAAAATAGCAGAATAGCATAAAAAAAGACTCAGGCGATTCATTTCGCCTGAGTCGTAACTGCCTTTTACTGAACGTCTGATGTACAGTTCGGACACTTAGTAGCTTCGATGTCAATCTCTGATTTACAGTGAGGACAAACCTTAGTAGTAACTTCTTCATCTTTTCTGCGAAGCTTGTTCATAGCTTTAACCATTAGGAAAATGATAAACGCCATAATGATGAAGTTAAGCACTGCTGAAACAAAAGTTCCCCATTTAATCTGAGTGTGTGGGATAACCCATTTGTCGAAGTTAAGGCTTCCCGTAAACATTGCAACGAATGGCATGATAATGTTATCAACTAATGAAGTAACAACATCTTTAAAAGCGCCACCAATGATTACACCAACTGCCAAGTCCATCATATTACCCTTAAGGGCAAACTCTTTGAATTCTTTTAACATAGTTAAATCTCCTTTATTTTTTTCGTACTTATAACGCTAATAATATTATACATATATTTATCAAAAAATGACAAGAGAATTCACTAAAAAACACCCCCTAAAACACATAAAATAAAAAGCCTAAAAACATTGCTAAAAACCCAATAAGTTGTATAATAATAGAGCGAAAATAATACTTGTTTTAGGAGGCATGCGTAGCCTATTTTCAACTGGCGCGCGAGATTAATATGAATATTATTATTGCTGGATGTGGCAACGTAGGTGGCACATTAGCAGAGCAACTAAGCCAAGAAGAACACAGAATTACAGTCATTGACACCAACGCCAAAGTAGTAGAAGAAATCTCAGATTCTTTTGACGTGTACGGCGTGGTAGGAACCGGCTCTAGTATCAACGTGCTAGAGGAGGCGAACATAGATGACTGTGATCTTTTTGTTGCTGTAACTGGTAACGACGAGATGAACTTGCTCGCTTGTTTGATTGCAAAGAGCAGGGGCGTCAAAAACCTAATCGCAAGAGTTGGTAACCCAGAGTACGGCAGAGAAATTGGACTTATTAAGTCTACACTTGGACTTACAATGGTTATCAATCCACACGCTGCATCAGCTAGAGAAATGGCAGCACTTCTCAACTTGCCTCTAGCTCTAAACGTAGACATTTTCCCTAAGAGTAGGGTTGAAATTATTTCATATAAATTGACAGAAGACAGTCCGCTTTGCGACATGACAATGAAAGAGTTTGGTGAAAAATACAACTCAGAAATTTTGATTCCGGTTGTGGAGAGAAAAGACGAAGTCTTGATTCCAGGTGGAGATTTCAAAATGGAAAAGGGCGATATCATTTCGGTGCTTGCAAGTATCGACGTGGCTCATGAGTTCTTCAAGAGTCTAGGCATTTCAGTAAGTGGAGCTTCCAATGCTATCTTACTTGGTGGTGGACGTACTTCGGTTTACTTAGCAAGAATTTTGATGTCCATGGGCGTTGAAGTTAAGATTATAGAGCAAGACGAGGCTAGATGCGATAAGTTAAGTGACATTTTAGATGGCGCTACTATCATTCAGGGCGATGCCACAGATAAAAACCTTCTAATAGAAGAAGGAATAGAGGATGTAGATGCGTTTATCGCAAACACCAAGTATGATGAAGAAAACGTAATGCTTGCTTTATATGCAAAAGAAGTTTCAAATTGTAAAGTTATTACAAGAGTTCACCGCACATCATTCGATAAAATTATAGACAGTCTTGATATCGGTAGTGTGGTTTATCCAAAATATATTATTGCGGAAAGAATTTTGAGATTTGTCCGTAGTCAAATGCAAAACGACAGCGGAATCCTTTCTCTATATCAGCTTAACGATAATAGAGTGGAAGCCATTGAGTTTGAGATACCAGAAGACGCCAAGTTTATTGATAAGCCTATTAGCGAAATCAAAGTGAAAAAAGGCGTTATTATTGGCTGCGTAACTCACGAGAATAAATCAAGCATTGCTACTGGATCTACAGTTATTCACGCCGGAGACAAAATAGTAGTACTAACTACAGAAAAAGGTCTTCACGACGTGCACGAGATTGCAAAATAAGAGAGCCTATGAATATTTCAATGATAAGATACATACTTGCATACATATTGTGCTTTGAAGGAGCATTCCTAACCCTTCCTGCCATGGTAGGGTTTTATTATGGAGAGACAAAAGATGCGCTAATCTATTTAGGACTAGCAGGAATAGTCTTTGTTATTGGTATGCTTGGAAAGATAAAGAAGCCAAAGAGCGAAGCGTTCTTTGCGAAGGACGGCTTTGTATCAGTTTCTTTGGGATGGATTTTGATAAGTTTGGTGGGAGCAGTTCCATTTGTGCTTACAGGAGCCATTCCATATTACTTTAATGCATTGTTTGAGACTATCTCTGGATTTACTACAACAGGATCAAGCATTATACATCCAGAAGTTTTGACAGCAAATGCCAAAGGTGGATACCATGTGATTTCACATGCTACAATGTTTTGGCGTTCATTCACGCACTGGATAGGTGGAATGGGAGTGCTAGTATTTATCATGGCAATCATGCCACTGGGCGCAAGCTCAAGTATTCATATGATGAAGGCAGAATCTCCAGGACCTTCAGTTAGTAAATTTTTGCCGAAGGCAAAGAACACAGCGAAAACACTTTACTTAATATATATTGGAATTACATTAGTCGAGATAATTTCACTAATGATAGCAGGGTTATCATTGTTTGAATCATCCACACTAACATTTGGTACAGTAGGAACTGGTGGCTTTGCTTTACTTGGAACAAGTATCGGTGGATATTCAACAGCAGTGCAAATCATAATCACGGTATTTATGATTATGTGCTCGCTTAACTTTACAATGTATTACTTGCTACTAATAAGAAAGCCAAAACTCGTTTTCTTTGACGAGGAATTAAGATGGTATTTCTTCTTGCTTTTAGTAGCAATAGTACTTGTCACAATAAACGGAAGAGAACTATTTAGTAACTGGGGAGAAGCGTTCCAGCAGTCCGCATTCCAAGTAGCGTCAATATCATCAACAACAGGTTATGGCACAATGTCTAACTTTAATGCGTGGCCAGCGCTCACAAAAGCCATCTTACTTGTATTAATGGGTATAGGTGCATGTGCAGGATCCACTGGTGGCGGCTTTAAAATGTCCAGACTAATAATAGTAATTAAGAGTGTTAAAAATGAAATCATTACTATCACACACCCAAGACTTGTCTCAAAAGTTAAGATGAACAAGAAAAGTGTAGCAAATGATATCATCAAAAGAACAATGGCATACCTAGGAGCATACATAGCAATCCTTATTGTGTCAGTAATCATAATAAGTATAGATGGACACAGCGTGACAACTAACATATCGGCGGTTATGGCCACACTAAATAACATAGGACCAGGCTTCGGCAAAGTGGCGTCAGACTTTACTTGCTATGGTACCATTTCAAAGATAGTTCTTATGTTTGATATGCTAGTAGGACGTCTTGAGATATTCCCATTACTAGTGTTGTTCTCAAGTTTATTCTCTGGAGCGAGACTTCAAGGTAAGAGAACACTTGGAATTAATACAATGAAGAAGAATTTGTAAAATAAGTGATATTTAAAAGACAAATTAGTGATATTTAGAAAATAAAAATGTGACATATTATTTAGGAGAAACGTGAGGAAACATGGAAGTATATTATTTTGACATCGAGCCTTTGAGAAATAAAGCGATTTTTAATTCGCAAATTGATAATATTACAGAAGGCAGACTAGAGAGAATTGAAAAAAGCCAATCCACAGCAGACAAACTTAGACTTATGGGATCTGGATTGATGATAAACTTTATAAAGAGAAAATATTTTGTAGACTCAGATGTAGCAACAGACAAACATGGAAAACCATACTTTGTAAACTCAGACTTGAAGTTTAATCTTTCTCATTCAGGAAGATATGTGGTAGCAGCAGTATCAGACTATGAAATAGGAATAGATATCCAAAAGAAAAAAGCAGATAAGCATAGAATAGCAGAGAAGAACTTCTTACAAGGTGAATGTGCATATATAAATGCAGGTGCAAACGATGAAGAAAGACATCAAAGATTCTGCGAAGTATGGACATTAAAAGAAGCGTATCTTAAAAATATAGGAATGGGACTTAGAAAACCATTAAACTCATTTGAGATAGTGTTTAGACCAGAAGGCCCAGTAATTAGAAATCAAACGGAATTTAAATGCACTCAGTTTAAGATGAATGATAAATATATTGTTTCGATATGTAAAGATATAAATGATGAGGGATTTGAATTAACGGAAGTAACCCTAGAAAAGAAATAAAAAGAAAATGTGTGACCGAAAGGTCACACATTTTTTATTTACTCCATCTTCCACTAGCTCCACACGGCAAAACCAGTCCATTAGAACTAACTGGAAGACCAATCTCATCAGCCTCTACCTTTCCACCAAACTTGCTACCAACGGCCATATTTATCATATAGCTAAGTACTGCTGGCTGAAGGCCCGTAGTGTATGAGTTTACTAAAAAGAAAAGCGGATCGTCATTTAACAGCTGTGAACACTTCTCAATAAATGGGAAAATACTTTCCTCAATTTTCCAAATCTCGCCTTTAGGACCACGTCCATATGATGGTGGATCCATTATGATAGCATCATATTTGTTTCCACGTCTAATTTCTCGCTCCACAAACTTAACACAATCATCCACTAGCCATCTTAAAGGCCTATCAGCAAGACCAGAAGAAGTAGCATTTTCTTTAGCCCATGTAACCATACCCTTAGATGCATCTACATGTGTAACGTGTGCTCCCGCATTTAAAGCTGCTAGAGTAGCACCACCAGTGTATGCAAACAAGTTTAAAACCTTAATCTCATCTTTATAACCTTTAGCCTCACGAATCGATTCACTAAACCAATCCCAGTTAACAGCCTGCTCAGGGAAAAGTCCAGTATGTTTAAAACTAAAGGGTTTAAGGTTAAACACTAAATCTCCATAACTAATCTGCCAAACCTCCGGCAAATCATTAAACTCCCATTCGCCGCCGCCTTTATTTGAGCGGTAGTAGTGGCCATTAGGGTTGTGCCATCTATAATCTTTCTTTTCTGTGTTCCAAATAACCTGTGGGTCTGGGCGCACCAAAAAGAAATCCCCCCAGCGTTCGAGCTTCTCGCCGGAAGATGTATCTAATACTTCATAGTCTTTCCAATTATCTGCAATCCACATAATAACCTCGCAAATACTTAATGCTTAGACAATTATAACACACAGACAAATCTTAGTCATAAAAAACGTCTGAAAAACCGCACTTATACGAAAAATAATGGTTATAACCGATAGTCTTTTTAGCCCTAATATGATAAAATAATAAGCGAATATGGGTTATTGCGCCCACTAGGTTTTTGTGCGCTAAAATACCCTAAAAATTTTAGATTATTAGGAGAAACAAGATGTCTAAAAAAACAGCAATAATACTATCAATTATCTGCTTTTTCTTACTTGTAGTATTAGTAGTATTAGAGAAGAAGTACCCTGAAGCTGGCTATAATCTAATTCACGGATTAGCCCTATTAAAGTAAGAGGTAAAATATGAGCGAAGGTAGAAGAGGTTTTAGAAAAATCATAAAACAACAAAAGAGCGCTGTTATCTACCTAAGTATCTTTGCGGTCATCTGTATAGTGGGAATCCTTGCTATCATCTTTATTGATGAGCCAGAGGATACCACAAAGAGAAACAGAACCGACAAAATCGTAAAGATAGGCGGAGTAGATTGCGTCCCTAAACAGAATATTGAAACATACTTAATAATAGGTACTGACGTAAAAGGGAAGCTAACTAAGGAGACCACACAGGCCACCACAGAAGAAAAAATCTACGGCGCAAAGGAGACAAAGAAGCCGGCAGACGATAAGGACACATATAATCCTGGTCGAGCAGACGTTTTAACTCTTCTAGTAATAGACAGAGAGAAAAACACATATGCGCTTCTTCCAATAGACAGAGACACAATAACTGCTGTAGATTCGTTGGATGAAAATGGAAACTACTTGGCAACTACAGATGTTCAATTAGCTTTGGCATACGAAGTAGCCGACGGCAAAGAAAAATCATGTGAGAACACAATGAAATCTGTTTCAGAGTTGCTTCATGACCAGTATATAGATGAGTATGCAGCACTAAGCCAAGATGCTATCAAGACGATAAATAATTCAGTGGGTGGTGTCACAGTGAAGATAAAAGATGACTTCTCAGAGTCAGATAAGTCTTTGAAGAAGGGTAAGACCATCAAACTAAATGATGATCAAGCTCAGCACTATGTACACGATAGAATGAATGTGGGCGATGGCACAAACGAGTGCAGAATGCGTAGACAAAACGAATATATGAAAGGCTTGAAGAAGTTAGTGGGAGAGAGAACAGATAAAAATCCTAAGTTCCCGATTAACGTTTATAGAGACTTAAATGATTATATGATTACTTCAATGTCTGGAGAAGATTCTAGCAAGATAGTAAAAGCAGTTCTTAAAAATAAGTATTTAGGTACTTTCAAGATAGAAGGAAAGAGCAAAAAAGACGATTATGGATATAATGCTTTCTATCCAAAGAAGAAAAGCCTAGATGAAGTAGTAAGAAAACTATTCTACGACGAAGTAGATAAAGACGGAAAAATTAAAGATGAATAGATCTCAAAAATATATAAGGAGACAAACAGAAACCATGATAAGTAGAGAAAAGAAACAAATCGAAAATAATGCTGATGACTATATTATTTCTACAACAGATGTAGCATCTGCGGATGGCGATACTATGAATCTAACAAAGATTTTTGGTATGTTGCTAAATCATATACAGTATATAATACTATGCTTTTTAGTAGGGGCGCTTTTGTTTAGTGCGTATGCATACTTTATGAAGCACCCAACATATCAGTCCACCGCTAAGTTATATGCTGTAACAGCTTCAGAAGATGCAGTAGTAAATATTGCTGACTTGAATATTGGACAAGCTCTTACAAAGGATTATGAAGAACTAATATTTAGTTATCCAGTAATGGAAGAGGTTATTGATAAACTTCATTTAGATATGACGTCAAATCAATTGTCTAATATGATTACTATTGAGAATCCAGAAGATACAAGAGTGCTTCGAATCACTACTACAGCAGGTGATGCTAAGACTGCTCAAAAAATAACTAATACATTAATTGAATCTCTTAGAACATACTTACCTAGAGCAATGAGCACTACAAAACCCAATATTGTTCAAAGAGGAAAGTTAGAAGAAAAGAGAGTAGGCCCTAACTATTTAACTTATCTATTGCTAGGCGGAATTCTTTTTGTAGGAGTGTATTGTCTCATCTTGATAATTAGATTCTTGCTAGATGACACATTAAAGACAGCAGAAGATGTTGAAAATGAGTTTGGTTTCGCACCACTTACGGTTATACCTGAAAATGATATTTTCATAGAAGAAGATGAAAAAGTAAAGAAACCTATTTTTGGAAGGAGGGCAAAATAATGAAAAAAGTAAACATAGAATTAGTTGACCTTCCATATTCATTAGAAGAGGCACTAAATAGATTAAGAATAAATGTAAAGTTCACTGGTGAGAGTACAAAGAAAATCCTTATCACTAGTACAGTTCCAAATGAGGGAAAGAGTTTCATTTCAATCTATCTTTGGAAAATGTTAGCGGAGGCTGGCTTTAAGACAGCATTCATCGATCTTGACTTAAGAAAAGCTACAGCAACTAACAGATATAAAGTAAAGAGCGAAGAAGAAGTAAAAGGCATGGACTACTACTTGTCAGGAAATGCTACTTACGAAGATGTTATTTATGGAACAAACATTGAAAATGGATATTTCGTTCCATGTACCAATGTTTTAGAAAATCCAACTGTTCTTCTAGAAGATCCAAAATTTAAAGAACTTCTTAATAAAGTATCAGACGACTTTGAATATGTAATCATAGATTCACCACCACTAGACAACGTGGCAGACGGTTCACTTATTGCATCAATGTGTGATGGAGCTGTAATGGTTATCAGAAGTGGATATGCATCAAAGAAGATTGTTAGACAAGCAGTAGCTCAACTAGATAGAGTTGGATGTAAGCTACTAGGAACAGTTCTTAACCGTGTGCCAAACTCAAAAAAGAAATATGGCAGATATTATGGTTATGGATACGGTTATGGCTACGGTTATGGAAAAACCGAAGCTAAAGAAGAACAAAAATAATTGAGAATTAGGGGAACAATTATTTGACTAAAGCATCAAATAAAAAAATTGCAATGATAGGTCACAAGCGCATACCTTCAAGAGAAGGTGGCGTGGAGCGAGTAGTGGAAAAAATCTCTGTGCGTTTAGTAGAGAGAGGATACGATGTTACTTGCTATAACAGAAGAGGCCATCATGTAAGTGGAGAACAATATAGCAAAAAACGCGTGGATGAGTACAAAGGTGTCAAAGTAAGACGAGTATTTACCATCAACAAGAAGGGACTTGCCGCTATGACATCATCTCTTTTTGCGTCTTTTAGAGCTGCCTTTGGCGGATATGATGTTGTCCATTATCATGCTGAAGGCCCTTGTGCTGTCATGTGGATTCCAAAGTTATTTAGAAAAAGATGCATCGCCACTATTCACGGACTAGATTGGCAAAGATCTAAATGGGGTGGCTTTGCTAAATGGTATATCAAGCGTGGAGAAAAGACAGCCGTTAAAAGAGCTGACGAGATAATTGTTCTTAGCAAAAATATGCAAGACTACTTCAAAGAAACTTATGGAAGAGATACTACTTTGATTCCCAACGGAGTAGAGAGGCATAGAGAAAGAAAACCAGACAAAATCAGAAGAGAGTATGGCTTAGGAAAAGAAGACTATATTCTTTACTTAAGTAGAATAGTTCCTGAAAAGGGATTGATATATTTAATAGAGGCATTTAAAAAATTAGACACAGATAAAAAACTTGTGATAGCCGGAGGTATTTCGGATACGGAAGATTATGCAAAAGCAGTAAAAGAATTAGCAGGAGATGATGACAGAATAATCTTTACAGGATTTGTTCAAGGTGTTACTAGGAAAGAGCTTTATGATAATGCGTATGTGTATGTTCTACCTTCAGATGTGGAGGGAATGCCATTAAGTTTGTTAGAGGCAATGAGTTACAGAAATTGTTGCCTAACATCAGATATACCAGAGTGTACAGAAGTGGTAGGAGACAAGGCGTTATCTTTCCAAAAAGGAAATGTCAAAGATTTAAGAGCAAAACTACAAACTCTTTGCGAAAACCCACACATCGTAAAAGAGTATCAAGAACAGTCAGCTGATTATATTTGTGAAAAGTATAATTGGGAAAATGTAGTGGACGAGACAGTTAAATTATATGAGGGACAAATTTAAATGAAAGTCTTAATGGTAAATAAATTCTTATTTCCAAATGGTGGATCTGAGACATATATGTTCAAACTTGGTGAGTACTTAGAAACAAAAGGGCACCAGGTAGAGTACTTCGGTATGGAACATGAAGGTAGATGTGTAGGGAATAGTGTGAATGCTTATACTACAGATATGGATTTTCATGAGGGAAGTAAACTATCAAAACTTACCTATCCACTTAAGACTATTTACTCAAAAGAAGCTAGAAAGAAAATCAGATTAGTACTAGACGACTTTAGACCAGATGTAGTACATATAAATAACTTTAACTATCAACTGACACCATCTATCATTTTGGAAGTGAGAAAATGGGAAAAGCTGACAAAGCACAAAGTAAACATTATTTTCACAGCGCACGATTATCAACTCATTTGCCCTAACCACATGATGAATAATCCAGCAACACACGAGAACTGCGAAAAATGTGTTGGTGGACACTTTTTTTGTTGTTTGAAGGGAAAATGCATTCATGGTTCTACAATGAAGTCTGCTATAGGTATGGTAGAGGCAAAATTCTGGAAGTGGAAAGGTGTATATAAAAAGATAGACACTATGATTTGCTGCTCAGAGTTTATGAAGAGCAAGATGGATACTAATCCAATCTTTAAAGATAAGACAGTAGCGCTTCATAACTTTATAGATAAAGTAGAACCAAGAGAAACAGAGAAGAAAGACTATGCGCTATACTTTGGACGATTTTCTGAAGAAAAAGGTATCGATACTCTAATTAAGGTTTGTAAAGAATTGCCAGATGTAAATTTCATATTTGCTGGAACGGGACCTCTAGAGGACGAACTTAAAAATATACCTAATATTAAAAATGTTGGATTTAAATCTGGTGAAGAATTAGAAAAACTAATTAGAGAAGCTAGATTTAGTATTTATCCTTCTGAGTGGTATGAAAACTGTCCGTTTTCTGTAATGGAAAGTCAGATGTATGGAACACCGGTGCTTGGAGCAAATATCGGCGGTATACCTGAACTTATAAAAGTAGGACAGACAGGCGAACTCTTTGAGAGTGGAAACATAGAAGAACTAAAAGAGAAAATAAACAGTTTATATAGCAACAAACAAAAGACAGATGAGTATTCAAGAAACTGTAGAGACATAGACTTTGACGATATTGAGACATATACATCTAAATTATTAAGATATTATAGTTAGGAGAAAAAATGGGGAAAAAGTTTTTATTGTTTAAAATGATGTGCTTCAACCTCGTTAGTACTAGCAAATACAAAGCAGAAGCAATTAGAAAATCTAAACTTTTTAAGGAATATGGAGAGGGAGGTCGCTGGAAACCCACATGGCTTCCGGCACATCCACATTTAATATCTATTGGTAATAATGTCACTGTCTCTGCCGATGTCAGATTCTATGAACATGATGTTGTTGGAAGAATGTGGAATCACGATAAGGAATATAAAGGGCCTCGAATTGCGTATTATACTGGTGAGATTAAAGTGGAAGATAATGTGCTACTTGGCGCTCGAAGCATAATTCTATACAATGTTACGATTGGAAAAAATGCGTTAGTAGCAGCAGGTAGTGTGGTAGTGAATGATGTGCCTCCATACGCTATTGTGGCTGGAAACCCAGCCAAAGTAATTGGAGATACTAGGGACTTATATAAAAAGAGATTAGAGTATACAAATAAATTAAAAGGTGAAAAGAATGAGCAATAAAAAACTCAATGGAACAGTCATTGTGACATATAGATGTAATGCTAGATGCAACATGTGTAACAGATTTAAAGCGCCATCTAAACCAGAAGAAGAAATAACAGTAGAGGCTATTAAGAAACTTCCAGAAATGTATTTTACTAACATTACTGGTGGAGAGCCTTTTATTCGTGAAGATCTAAAAGATATAGTTAGAGAATTATACAAGAAGAGTGATCGTATAGTTATTTCAACTAACGGATTTTTCACAGATAGAATTGTTGATTTGTGTAAAGAGTTTCCAGAGATTGGAATTAGAATATCCATCGAAGGCTTAGAAGAGACTAACAATAAGATTCGTGGTTTAGAAGATGGATATAACAAGGGCTACACTACACTTAAAAAACTAGTAGAGATGGGAATGAAGGATGTAGGCTTTGGTATGACAGTACAAGATGCTAATGCCAAGGATTTAGTTGCACTTTATGATTTATCAAATGAAATGAATATGGAGTTTGCTACAGCATCACTTCACAACTCATTCTACTTCGTGGAAGCAAAGAACATTATTCATGATAGACCAATGGTAGCAGCAGAGTTTGAGAAGCTAATTAATAAACTGCTAGCATCTAATAGTCCTAAGAAATGGTTTAGAGCATATTTCAATCATGGACTAATCAATTACATATATGGACAGAAGAGACTTCTTCCATGTGATATGGCTTTTGATACATTCTTTATTGACCCTTACGGTGATGTAATGCCATGTAATGGAACAAAAGATAAAGAAGTTATGGGCAATGTAAATGAAGTAGAAAAATGGGATGACCTTTGGGAGAGCGAGCAAGCTGAAAAGGTTAGAAGCACAGTTAGATGTTGTGATAGAGATTGTTGGATGATAGGTTCAGTATCACCAGCTATTAGAAAATATATTTGGAAACCAGCATGGTGGGTATTTAGACATAAGATTAAATTCTGGACTAAGAAAAAATACTCTATGTATGAACTTAAGATAGTTAGAGATTACCGAGATGGTAAAGTTACTAAAGAAGAGTTAGATAAATGTAGTACTTGCGATTTCAATGCAGTATTAAATGATGGACTTAGTGAAGCAAGTAAAGAACAGCTTAAAGATAAATCAGGTGAAGAGATAGTAGATGCAGATATTGCAGAGCAGATGAAATAATAGATAGAAAGAAGGATAGGATGAGCGAGAAAAAGTTTAAGGTTGGATATACAACAGGAGTTTTTGATTTATTTCATATAGGTCATTTGAATATTATTAGAAGAGCCAAAGAACAGTGCGAGCACTTAATAGTAGGTGTAAGTACAGATGAACTAGTGAAAGAGTATAAGAATAAGTATCCTATTATTCCGTTTGAGGAACGAAAGGAAATTATTGAGTCACTTAAATATGTGGATGAAGTTGTTCCCCAAACTACAATGGATAAGTATGCTGCATGGGAAAGTTTACACTATGAAGCACTTTTCCATGGAGATGATTGGAAAAATAGTGATATGTACAATAAATATGTGGAGGAGTTTGAAGGAACAGGAGTTGAGTTTGTTTTTCTTCCACACACAGAAGGAACATCTTCTACTATGTTGACAGAAGTATTACAAAAAATAAGAGAAGAACAAGGTGGAAAGATTTGAATTGACTATTATAGAGAGAAACTATTGAGATACAAAAAATGTTTAAAGTTAACATAGGAAAGGTCTAGTAACACAATGGATAAAACAACTAAGAAGTATTCTTTTACAGTTGAATATACAACTTTTGCTAAAGCGGTTGCTGTTATTTTGATGGTGGTCGTTCATTCAACAATGGATTATGCTGGATATGGTAATTATACAACTGTAGAGAATATCATATGCTCTTTATTTAAGCCAGTTGTAAGTATGTTTGCAATTCTAAGTGGATTCGGAATGATGAAATCTGCTAAGAAAACTAAAAACATGGTAAGACTATCATTAAAAAGAATAGTATTAGTGCTTGTTGGGTATTGGATGGTTTTTATTGTATTATTTGCTAGGATAATAGTTTTTAGTACTAAAAGTCTTGAAGACATATATGGGAGAAGAATAACATTATCATTATTAAAGGATATATTTGGATGTTCTCATGTAGGACCAATCACAAAGAGCATAATGCCTATTTCCTGGTTCATTGGAACTATCATCATTTTTTATTTGTTATTTCCACTTCTTCATATGCTGATTTTTAAACTTGGGAAATTAGATTTTATTTTATTGATTATATCGTTTATACCGATTGCACTATTAGGGTTTAAAATTAGTCTTTACACATGGGATTCAATTGTTTATTTTATGTTTTCGTTTGTGCTAGGAATGTATATTGAAAAGCATAGAATATTTGAATGGTTTGTTAGAAAAAAAAATGAAGCATATTGGAGAGCATTTCCGATTGTGGCGATAACTACAATTATTTTGGGGTTTTTACGAGTGTATGTAGGTCCATTAGTTGATCCCTTGTGTGGAGTTACTTTTATAGTGTTTCTGATATTTATTGTGAATAAAATAAAGATATTAGATAGAGTATTATTATTTATAGGTGGAATAGAGTTTTTTATTTATTTGATTCATTATAGTTTTATTAAACAATGTAGTGCAATGATAAATCATCATTCCATATGGATATATCTAGTGGCTTTTACTTTCACAGTAATTGCATCAGTTATCTATGAATTTTTCTACTCTAAAATTAAAAATTACATTTCTAAATTAAAAGTATTTAATTAATAGTAAAATAGCAATGGGATTATTGACTAAGGGTAAAGGTTTTTATGAATAAACAAACTTTGGAAAAAATACATAGTATACAAACCGAGATGATTAAAGAATTACATGACTATTGTAAAGAACGCAATTTACACTACTCGGTTATTTGTGGTTCTCTTCTAGGAGCTATTCGTCACAAAGGAATTATCCCGTGGGATGATGACGTGGATATAGCGTTGATTCGTGAAGAATATGACGAATTGGTAGAGTCTTTAAGAAAAAAACCAATTGATGGACTTTTTATACAGGAATACTCCACGGATTCCTATTATTATCAACCTTACGCAAAGCTATTGAAAGAGGGTACGGAGTATATTGAAGGTTTTAGAAAAGATAATAAGTCGAAAAGTGGAGTGTTTATCGATATTTTTCCGCTTGATTATATTAAGAAGCCAGGGATGAAGATAACTAAATTTAGGAGGACTCTCTCGCGTTTTATAACATTTGCTATTTGGAATAAAGAAAAATGTCATATGGAAAGAGAAGGATCGAAAAAAATAATTAATGGTGTTTCAAAAATCATTAGCATTTTCCCTAAATCCTTTTTAATAAAACTTCAAAACAAGTTGGTAATTAGAAAGAAAAGAGATAAAAAATATGTTGCTAGTATGTTTTCTAGTAATTATGAAACAGACAAATTGTATTTCACGGTAAACGATTTTGCAACTTTGATAGAGCTACCGTTTGAGAATACGGTTGTGAATGCCCCTAAAAATTGGGAAGAAAATTTAACACGATTGTATAAAGATTATATGGCATTACCACCAGAAGACAAGCGTAATTCAGGGCATGATGTTTACAGAGTGAAATTATAGTTGGAGGCACATGTGAGTAAGATAATTCTTATAAATTGTTATTTTGGTAAATTCCCGGAAGACTTTGATTGTTTCTTGAAATCTTGTGAGAAGAATAATACAGTTGATTTTTTATTTTTCACGGATGATACACGGAGTGATTTGCCAAATAATGTAAAAATAATCAATACTTCTTTTGAAGCATTGAAAGAAGCAATCCAGTCTAAGTTTGAATTTGAAATAACACTTAACTCGCCATATAAGTTATGCGATTATAAGCCAGCATATGGATGTATATTTGAAGAGTATATTAATGGATATGATTATTGGGGTTATTGCGATATTGATATGGTGTTTGGTGATATCAGAAGCTTCTTAACAGAAGAAGTCCTTGAAACTTATGATAAAATATATCAATTTGGTCATTTGACTTTATATAAAAATAATACTGTTAATAATAGGGTATTTATGGATGAAGGCGAGCCGTTTTATAAAGGTGCATTTCAAACAGATGTGATTACTGTTTTCGATGAGGTTGATGGCGTACAAAAAAAATATGATCAAAGAAATTTAAAAACTTACAAAGAAAGGGACTACGCAGATATTACTCCAAGGCATGATAGGTTTTTGTTGTCAAAAGCTTATGTGGATATTAAAAATGATAATCACAAGCACCAGATATTTACTTATGAAAATGGAAAAGTTTTTAGATATTATTTAGATGAAAAACAAATAAAAAAAGAAGAGTTCGTTTATATTCATATTCAAAAAAGAAAACTCCCCATAGTTGAAGAGTTAGGTGATAATTATTTTATAACATATAAAGGATATATTCCCATCGTAGGGAAAGTAACGAAATATGATGTAAAGAAATATAACAAACTTAGACTATTGCCTGAGTTGAGAGTCATACTAAAACACAGGAAGTGGAAAATAACAAGAAAGATAAAAAAACTGAGAGGGAAAGCGTAGAATGAATGTATTACATTTGCAATTGACTGGAAATCCTGGGGGAATAGCCTCATTATGTTATTCAGTGGCAAAGAATTCTAGTAATAATAACTATATGTATTTTTTGTTTGAAGGTGGAACGGTTGAACAGTTAATGAAAAAAAACGGAATACCTACGCACATCTCGTATGCTGATAAACACTTTTGGAGAAAGAGTAAAAAAGAGTTAATTGAGTATTGTAAACAAAATAAAATAGAAGTTATTATTAATCACTCAAACTCTCCAATTGCGTGCTCGCATGTTTTGGCTTTAAAGAAAAAGATTCCCAACATAACTGTGATTTCATATTTGCATTCAAATGTAGAGGATCTCTTAAACTCTTTAAAAAGAAAGATAATACTTAAACCTTATGTGAAAAGAGTTCAAAGAAAATCTAAAAAAATAGTTGCTATTTCTAAATCAGTTAAAGAATCTGCTACAAGATTACTGGGTTTGAATAATCACGATGTAACAGTGGTTTATAATGGTGTAGAATGTAAGGAATTTTCAAAATTTAGAACTGAAAAAAAGAGCGAAAAGTTGGAATTAGTTTTTGTAGGGAGATTATTTAAGCAAAAAGGTGTAGACATTCTAGTTGAAGCGATTTCTAAATTGCCTAGCGACCTACCTATTGAATTAGTTGTGGTCGGAAGAGGACCTGATCAAGAAAAACTTGAAGAATATTCTAATGAGTTGGGCTTATCTGATGTGATAAAATTTCTAGGGCTCAGAATGGATGTTCCAGAATTATTAAGTAAAGCACATTTTTTTGTTCACCCAGCAATTTGGGAAGAGGGATTCGGTATTACTTTGATTGAGGCTATGTCAGAAGGAATACCTTGTGTGGCTTTTGAAAAAGGCGCCATTCCAGAAATAATTGATAATGATAGAAATGGTCTAATTGTAAAAGAAGTGTCGTCGGATGCTTTAGCAATTGCAATTGAGAAATGCTACATGATTATAAAAGGTAATGAGTATCAAAGAATGTCAAATAACGCATATGAAACCAGTTTAAAGTTTGATATTAAAAAAATGGTTGAGCAATTAGAAAAATTATATTGATATAAACGATATAGGGAGTTTTAACAATGAAAATTACTAATAAAAGTACAGCAGGAATAGCAGTGATAGTGCTAATAATTGTTTGTTTGCGCTTTTTTTCTATTGTTGAGCTTCCTTTTCCTTCCGCAATTTTATCGGAACTATCATGGATTTTAGCTTTTCTTATATACATTTACACTTTTAAGGGCAGATGTAGAATACAATCAAAATATCCATTCATTGGGAAGTATTTTGCTTACATAGTAATTGTTGAGTTCATTTTGTGCATTTATTCGATGATAAAGTACAATGAGACCGTTTATGATATGTTGTTGTGTGTAGGGGCGTTTTTCTTACTATCGATAACATATGCAATATTAATTAGCTTTGAAAAAGACGGAATGCAATTTTTGATGGATGCGGTGTTCTGGCTTATGTTCGTAAATACTTGTTTAACAATAGTACATGCTTTAGTTTACAATTTTATAGGAATTAGGCTGTTCGGCTTTATAGAAATAGCCTCAAAAAATACTAATATAAGAATATCTCTAGGAGCTTTAATGGGAGTATATTTTGTATACGTATTTTATAATATTTTACAAAAAAGAAAGCAGGTATTAATGACTATAGCGCTACTAATAGGGTTGTTTGCGATGTTTTATGTTGAGATGACAAGGGCTAAAGAAGTCGCAGTAGTTGGTACACTATTAATAATGTGGGCTTTTAAAAGACAAGATTCCAAGAAGGACATTGTAAAATATTTAATCATTATAGTTGCAGTTATAGTTTTCTTATATTCCGGTTTGTTTGATGCTATACTTAATACATTTAGCATAAACCCTAGTGTGAATGAGCAGTATCAATCTACAGCGGCCAGATATAACGCAATGGAATATTTTAGCACATTTACAAATAATAACCCTTTGTTTGGTATGGGTTGGGTAAGGCCACATACGGATGAACTTATGAAAATATTTTCAGGACCAACAGGAACTAGTTTTTTTGATGATTTAGGTTTTTTGGGTCAGTATTATCGTCAAGGTTTGCTAGGGGCAAGTTTTTATTTGGCACTAATAATTAGGATGATCTATATCACTTTTAAAATTAAAAAAAACCGTAACGAAAAAGTGTTCTGTGCAGGGTTGGCGTCATATGTATTATTGACAACAATCTCTCTTAACTGTTTTGATGGTTTAAGAATGTTAGCAGTTCCATTTTATATAGCATGTACAGAATATATCTACTATAGAGATAGAACACACTATGTAATAGTAAGAAAAGAGAATAATGATGCTGTAGAGAAAGGTATTGAAAATGAAGATAGGAATACTAACATTTCATAATTCAGATAACTATGGATCGGTACTACAAGCATATGCGCTTAGAAACTATATAACTAAAACCTTTCCTAATGATGAGTGTGAGATAGTGAATTATGTGGCACCAAACCAAAACGATTTGTATGCATTGTATCTGAAGAATAATTCAATTAAAAATATAATAAAAAATATTAGGGCTTTTTTGTTTTCAAAGCTATTAAAAAAAAGAATATATGAGTTTGATGTTTTCAGAAAAAATTATCTTGGAATATCTAAAGAAAGAATAGAAGAATCAAATACTCTTAGAGACTATTTGCAAGATTTTAATATTATGATTTGTGGTAGTGACCAAATATGGAACCCGCTTTCCCTTGACTTTAGTGAAGAGTATTTTGTTCCTGGTTTTAAAGGGAAAAAAGTTGCATATGCTCCAAGCTTTGGAAATGGAAAAGAAAAAGATTTAAATAGAATAGATAAGGCAAATATAGGTAGTTTTTTAAGAGAGTTTAATGCCATATCTGTAAGAGAAAATAGTGGGATAAAGATGATTAGATCACTAGGGTATAGCAAAGACGTTGAATTAGTTTTAGACCCAACACTCCTTTTAGAAAAACGAGAGTGGCTGAAAATAATTGGTGAACGAAAAGAAGAAAAACCATACATTTTTTTCTATTCCATAAATTATAATCCAGAAACTATTGATATGGTAAAAAGAATATCTAAAAAAACTAGATTAAAAGTAAAAATAATGTTTAGTACAAATAAGACATATAGTGCTTTAGGAAAAGGATTTGAATTAATCAAAGAAACCAGTCCCATCAATTTTTTGGAAAGTGTTAGGAGTGCAACGCTGGTTTTATCTAATTCGTTTCATGGGATAGCATTTTCAACTATTTTTAGAAAACAATTTTTTGCCCTAGAGGTTAGAAGAAATGGTGAAATATATAAAGATGAAAGAATACACAATTTGTTAGAAAAATTTAAAATTGACAGTAGAATAATAAAAAGGGAAGATATTGAGAGAATAGATTGGAATGACTTAAAACCAGTTAACTATGACGAAAAAGCAATTAATAATGAGTTAAAAAAATCACAAGATTACTTAATAAACAGTATAAAGAATGAATACTAATAATGTTAAAAAAAATGAATTATGTAACAGAGAAAAGTGTACAGCGTGCTTGGCATGCGCAGAGGTGTGCCCTGTACACTGTATTAATGTGGAAAGTGATATTTTTGGAAACATAATTCCAGTAATAAATAAGGAAAAATGTATCAATTGTGGTAAATGTCAGATTAGTTGTCCTATTATTAATCAAATTGAATTGCATAAACCCAAAAAGATATATGCCGCATATAGTAATAGTGGTAAGCTTCACCAAAAAGCAGCATCTGGTGGCATAGCAACTGAGTTTGCCAAGATTATTCTTGAAAATGGTGGGGTTGTGTATGGAGCTGCACAAACTACAAATCTAAATATCGAGCATATAAGAATAGATGATATAGATGATATAAATAAAATAATGGGATCAAAGTATGTCCATAGTCATAATAATGGAATCTATAAAAAGGTAGAGTCGGACCTAAATAAAGGCGTTAAGGTATTATATGTGGGAACACCTTGTCAGATAAGTGGGCTTAAGAAATACCTAGGGGGAAGAGCATATGAGAATCTTTTCTGTATAGATTTAGTTTGTCATGGAGTTCCAAGCAAAAAGACTTTTATTGAGTGTATGAAATATGAAACCGGAGAAGAATCATTTGAAGGATGGGAAATATCATTCCGTGAAAAGAACAAGTTTGAGATTAAACTATTAGATAAGTCGCATAATATTAAACATAGATTAAACTTAAAAAACAGTTTTTATTACAATGGTTTTATGGAGGGGTACATATATAGAAGAAATTGTTATTCTTGTATCTATGCAAGACCAGAAAGGGTCGGAGATATAACGCTTGGAGACTTTTGGGGATTGGGAGATAAAGTACCGTTTCACGGGGATAAAAAAGACGGCATTAATGTTGTCTTGGTTAATACTGAACACGGCGCAGATCTCTTCAAAACTATTAAAGAGAAGATTAGTTTTTGGGAGAGAACACTTGAAGAGGCTCAGGCCAAAAATGGACAATTAAACAGACCATCAGCTAAGTCAAAATTTAGTGAAAAATTCAGTCAATTATCTGTAAAATATAGTGGTAGAAAAAATGGAAATGCCAAAGCAGTAGTGAAATGTAATAAGAAAAAGTATTATGCTTTGAAGTTAAGAAAGAGAAAGAGTCTTTACAATTTGATTGAGAAATGCTTTAAAAGGAGCAATATATGAAAATTCTGATTTTAAATCAACATTCTATAAATAAAGGTGATGAAGCGGCTGGAACGGCTGTGATTAACAACCTACTTAGAATCAAAGGGATAGAGAAAATAGAGATACTTTATTGCAAACCAGACTCTTTGCCAATAGATTCAGAAAAAGTAATACATAATCATGATTTAAATGTTAGAAGATTTAGAAAAAGACAATTTTGGAAATATATTCTCACTGGTAAAACAGAAGGGGCTTTTTTACCCGAGTTTATAGAAAAACTAAAGGAATATGACAAAGTAATTGTTTCTCCTTGTGGTGCTAATTTAGGGATTTACAAGGATTGGGCTTTACTGATGCAAGATGTAGTGGCGGTTAAGAATAAGAAGCGTATTATTTTTCATCTAAATACAATCGGAAAAAGTGGGAAAATATTGTTTGATAAATTGGTGTTGTATGTTTGTAGAAGAGCGCAGGTATATGTACGTGAAAAAAAGTCTTTTGAATACTTGAAGTCAAAAAAGATTGATGTAAAGTTTGGAACAGATTCTGCATTTTCGTTGAAAAGTAATAATGACAAAGTTTTGCAGGAAGATAAGATAGCGTTTATTCCATCCGATATATGGAACTGGCATGTTAATTTTAAAGGGAAAAATGACTCTATTTATTTTAATAAAATACTTCCTTCGATTTGCAAATTTGCATGTGATAATAATTTAAAGATAGAGATAATACCGCATATAACCTTGGAAAAAGAAAGAATTTTTAATGAAGAAACAAAAAAAGCATTAGAAGGAATTAACCCAAATGTAAAAGTGGAGATAATAGATTTGAAGGATTGCTTTGAATATGAAAGGCATATATGTGAATCTAAATTATTAATCGGAATGAGATACCATGCTACAGTATTTGCTAGCAAAAATGCTGTTCCGTTTGTTGGATTGGCATATGAACAAAAAATGTTGGAAGTGGCACAATACACTAAACAGGAGAATAGTGTTATTGACTTAAATAATACTAATGAAGATACAGATTTCGCATCTGTGATTGAAAATACTTGGAATAATCGAGAAGAGATAAGAAAAACTTTATCAAAACAATCTAGGGAGTTAATAGAAAAATCATTAATTGTATTGAAAGATAACTTCGATTATGGAATTGATCAATGGGAGAACTAAAGTAGTAAAATGTCTAAGAGCAGAACGGTAAATACAAGTAAAAATATAATAACAGGCATAGGCAATAAAGTGATTCTTCTATTGCTTACTTTTATTAGTAGAAAAATATTTATTGAGTATATTGGTGTTCAGTACTTGGGCATTAATAGTTTGTTTGCCAATGTTTTGACTATTCTTTCTATGGCTGACATGGGATTTGGAATCGCTATGTCATATACATACTATAAACCCCTAGCGGAGAATGACCATATAAAGCTAGCGGCATTAGTTAGGTTTTATCGTAAAGTATATAATGTGATTGCTTCAGCTGTTTTTGTAATTGGCTTGGCAATTATGCCATTTTTAAAGTACATAGTAAATCTCGACAAACCAATTGATCATTTATATATTTACTATCTATTTGCGCTATTAACTACAGTATGCTCATATTTGTTTGTATATAAATCAAATATTATTAGTGCAGATCAGAAGAATTTTCTAATAAATAAAATAAGCATTTATGTCACTATTGGAAAAATTGCAATTCAGATAGTGACAATGATTGTATTTAAAAACTACATGATTTTTGCTGCGCTTGATTTACTAGCGACAGTAGTTAACAATCTTATTATTTCTCATTTAGCAAACAAATATTATCCATACATAAAAAATAAAGAAAAACTATCCAAAGAAGATAAGAAGAACATATTTGCAAATATGAGATCTGTTTTCTTGTATAAGTTTTCCGCTAACATTATGGGTGGAACAGATAGTATTATAATGTCATCTATAGTGGGAACAGTAGTAGTTGGTATGTATACAAATTATTTGACGATTACTGTTCAAGTGATCCAGTTTTCTAATATTTTATTTTCCTCGTTTACTGCCAGTATAGGAAACTTGATTATTGAGAACAAACCAAAGAAAAACCACTTTGTTTTTAATGTTATGCAGATGGCAAGTCAAATAATTAGTGGAATAATTGCAGTATGTATTTTGCTGTTGGCGGATGATTTCATTACTAACTGGCTAGGCGCAAAGTATGCTATGGGTATATTGATGGTATTTGCCGTGGCTGCTAACACATATTTTACTATAGTTTTACAACCAATTTGGTCATATAGGGAAGCGACTGGATTGTATAACAAAACTAAATATGTGATGGTTGCTACAGCAGTTGTTAATATAATTCTTTCAATTGTTATGGGTTATTGGATAGGAGCGCCAGGAATTGTTCTTGCTACCGTTTTATCCAGATTACTTACATATTTTTGGTATGAACCTGCTTTGATTTACAAATTATATTTTAAGGAAAAATCATGGCCGTTTTATAGAGAATTTCTTATAGGAATAGCACTTATGGCATTCGGCTATTTTTGTTGCTCTGGATTATTTAGGCTTGTATTTAAAGAGACAAACTGGACCATACTAGTAGTTAAAGCAATTATTTCGGTTGCATTTATGGGGTTATTGTACTTTCTTAGGTATTTTAAAACAGAGGAATTCCAAATACTTAAAGCAAGAGCAATTGATATAAAGAACAAAAAGTTTAGAAGAAAAAGGGAGAAGTAAATGAAGGTTGCTATTTTGACATGGGCTACAAATACTAATAATTATGGCTCAATTTTGCAAGCATATGCTCTCCAAAGTTTTTTAGAGGACAATAAATATGAGAATGAATTATTAGACTATTATCCTAGAGTGGGTGATTACCAATGGCCTAGTAGTCTTGGTCTGTATAGAAAAAAAGTATTAAAAAAAATCAAAAGAAAATTTGCAACAAAGAAAACCAAAGATAATTCTTGGAAAGAGGAATTAAACAGATGTTGTCAATCGTTTGTAGACAAGAAATTGAATGTTTCAAAAAAATACAATGGCTTGGAAGAAATAAAAGAAGCAAATAACGATTATGATGCATTTATTTGCGGAAGTGATCAGATTTGGAGTATGCAAAGAGTTATTAATCCAGTTTATTATCTTACTTGGGTGGACGAAGGAAAAGGAAAGATTGCATATGCCCCAAGCATTCCAAGTGGAAAGTTTAATGATAAAAAAGAAAAAGCATTGATTGATAATACCAAAGGTTTTATTGATATTTCTATTAGAGAAGAGAAGGCCGCTAAAGAGATAGGTTATTTATTAAATAGAGATATCATTTCAGCGCTAGATCCAACTCTATTGGTGGAGGATGATTTTTGGGTAGAGAAAACGAAGACACATAACAATAGTAAATATATTCTTTGTTATTTTTTAGGGCAGAATTCAAAATATAGACAATGTGTTCAAGAAACTAAAGATAAGACTGGTTATAAAGTAAAGGTTGTTCCTTTTAATGAGGAATCATTTGATATTAATGGTGAGATTAAGTATGGAGTAGGTCCAGAAGAATTTATAGACTTAGTTAGAAATGCTGAAATAGTTTTGACTGATTCTTATCATGGGACTATCTTTTCCATCATCTTCGAAAAGAAATTTGTATTGTTCAAGAGATTTATAGATGGAGAGAAAAAAGATGAAAATGATAGAATATATGATTTGGCAGAAAAACTGAAAATAGAAGAACATATAAGTGATGCATCAGATTTTAGTTATGAAAAAAATAAGAATCCTGATTATCGCGTTGTTAAGGACTATCTTAGAAAAGAAAGAGACAAGTCAAGAAGATTCCTTTTGAATTCATTGAAGAGGTGCGAGAGAGATGAGCAATGAAATAGCTTGTGTTATCCTTAATTATAATAATTATAAAGATACGATTAAGTGTGTAAATAACATTATAGAAAAAGACTGTAAAGTAGATATTGTTATTCCTGATAACAATTCTACTAATGAGTCCTATGATATATTGAAAAAAGAGTATAAGAATAATGAGCAAGTCTTTGTAATAAAAAATGAAAAGAATGCAGGTTATTCAGCTGGAAATAATTTTGGAATTAAATATATATTAAATAAGAATAATAATATCAAATATATTTGCATTATGAATCCAGACACATTATTTGATAACCCTAATCTATTAGAAAAGCTTAAAGGTAGAATGGAGGAGCACCCAAATATTGCCGTCATTGCCCCTGTTATGTATGCAAAAGGAGAGTATGCTCTAAATAAGACTTCCTGGAAATTGCCTAACAACTCAGATTTTCTAAAAAGACTGTTTATTAATTATAAGTGGAAACCAAATAAAAGTTTGGAGCATATAGATGATGATTTGGCTTATACAGATGCTGTTCATGGGAGTTTCTTTATGATAAGAAGAGACGTTTTGGAAAAGATGGGCTTCTTTGATGAGAATATATTCTTGTATAGTGAAGAAAATGCAATAGCATTTGAAATAAAGAATTTAGGTATGAGAGAGGCTATTTGTTTGGATGAGACATATAATCATAATCATCCTAAAAAAACGCAGCGTTCATCTCTAAGGAAAAAGTTGAGCAGTGTAAAAATAGGTAATAGGTCTAGGTTATATATTTGTAAAAAATACTATCCTAAGTATCTTTATCCACTAGCTCAAATAGCAACAATCTTGAATTCAGGAATAATCATTGTAAAACATGCAGTAGGCTCAATTGTGAAAAAGGGAAAATAGAGATTGATAGACATTATTTATAAGAAAAAGAATAAATGCACGATGTGTGAAGCATGTTCTAACGCATGTCCGGTTAGCGCGATAAGTTTTCATACTGATGAAAACGGTTTTGAGTATCCTGCTATTAATAAAGACAGATGCATAGAATGTGGCTTGTGTCAAAAAGTATGCATGACAAGAAATGGCGTTTCTTTTCACGGGGTATTAGATGCAAAAGCTGTCGTCCTTAAAGATATAGATAATCTTTTAAAATCTTCATCTGGTGGATTATTTTTTGGATTGGCAAAACAAATAATTGATGAAAATGGAGTTGTGTTTGGTGCAAAAACTGAAATAGATGAAGATGGTTTAAGGGTAGTTCATGATAAAGCGGAAAGAGTCATCGATTTGGCGAGTCTACAAGGATCTAAGTATTCAAGAAGTGATATTGGGTCATCCTATAAAGAAGCAGAGGTTTTCTTAAAAGGCGGGAAAAAAGTTCTGTTTACTGGAACTCCTTGTCAAATAGCGGGCTTATATAACTATTTGGGAAAAGATTATGAAAATTTGATAACGGCAGATGTGGTTTGTCACGGAGTACCGGAACAAAAGCTGTTTAGAGATTATTTGGATTTTTTGGGTGAACAGAAAAATGGAAGAGTAGTTGAATTCTGTTTTAGAGACAAAAAATATGGTTGGGGTCACATTTGTGGCGAATATGTAGTTGAAAAGAAAAATGGAAAAAGAAAAAAATATAAACATCCTTCAATGTTATCGTCATATCATAGTTTGTATTTGAAAGGTTATACTATTCGCGAGAATTGTTATGAGTGTTTATTTGCACAGGGAGATAGAGTGTCGGATATAACGATGGGAGACTATTGGGGGATTCATAAAATACACTCAAGTTTTTTAAGAGAATATAAGATTGAACCTAAAAGAGGCGTATCTTGTTTATTGCTTAACACTACAAAGGGAAAAAACTTGTTCGAAAAAGTGAAAAAACAGTTCTATATAATGAATTCAACAATCGAACAAGTAAGGAAAAACAACGGAAGATTAAATACTCCAACAGAAAAAAAGGCTGACAATCCGTATATAAAGCAAAAAACATATAAATCAAAGGATAGATTATTTTGGAAAAATAATAGTAGAATGAGACTCAAGAGAAAATATTTAAAGAAGAGAATAAAAATGATGATTCCACAATATTTGAAGAGCAAGATAAAAAGGAGTGGTAATAAATGAGCCAAAGGAAAAGCTTTACTTGGATAGATTATACAAAAGTTTTTGCCATTATTTGTGTTGTAGCAACCCATCTGTTTATGTCTTTTGAACAACTAGGATGGGTGAAAAAAAGTGACGCATATTATTCTATACCAATTCAGATTTCACTTGTGTTGTCAGTTCAACTGTTTTTTGTATGTAGTGGGTTTTTATATCAACAATTTAGAAAAGATACCACAGTAAAGGGGCACTTTAAAAATGTATTGAATAAGTTAATTGCTTTAGGTGTTCCATACATTATTTTTACTACAATATCGATAGTCATAAAAAATGTTTTTGCAAGTTCAGTTAATCGTGAGGCTACACCAATCCTTAAGACGCTATTTATTAAACCGATGGCCCCATATTGGTATTTATATGTTTTGTTTGTATTCTTTTTGATCATTCCGTGTGTAAATGACAAAAGAAAAATATATGCCATTTTTGCTGTTTCGGTTATCTTAAAATTAGCGTATGTTTTTATTCCTATCAAACTACCTTATGTTTTTATGCAAATCGTGAGTAATTCAATATGGTTTACATTTGGAATGCTATTAACGAATATTAAGTTAAAGTACAACCTTTTAGAAAAAGTTATATGTATTGTTCTAGGTTTCACAGGAGTATCGTTATCTATATATTTCTTTAGAAATACCAATGAAACAAAAACAGTGAGATTTGCAATATCTATATTACTAGTTTTATTCTGCTTATATCTATTTATGTGGATATCAAAAGGAAGTGATGGCAGAATAGTTTCAAGATTGAGGAATTATGTGCTTCCAGTTTTCTTAATGCATACAATCTTTGCTGCGGGTGCAAGGATAGCGATGTTAAAAGTTGGAATTCGTGCAATGCCTATACATATCTTTGTAGGATTGATTGCAAGCTTTGCTTTGCCAATGCTTGTTTATATGTTTGTAAAGAACAAATGGTATTTGCTAATCTTTATTGAACCATTGAAAGCATGGAAAATGAGAAAACAGAAAAATAAATAAACGGAGAGAATATGTTGAATACAATAGGAAAAATAATTAGTGATGTATTAAGATCTATATATCAACCATTTATTTTTGCGATAGCTTTGTCGGTCGCAATGCTTTTCTTTGTTTTATATTTGGATAAATGCAAAGGGGAAGGTACGAAAGAAAAAGTAAAGAATGCATTTAAAGATTTGAAAGAAAAGTTTTTGTCATCTGCTAGATTCAGAAGATTTTTCTATTTTGACTTTTTTGCAGTTATGGTTTTGTTTAAGACATTGCTTTTAAGGCAGATGTGGATTAATCCTCTTACGAATGTAGTGGGGGTTTGGGGGTTATATGACAAACATGGAAAGTTTACGACGGAATCGGTTGAAAACTTTGTACTATTTATTCCGCTAGTATTCTTTCTCCTGTTTTATTTGGAGACAACATCAAAGAAAGTGACAAAGTTCTTGCCAGTTATGGCAATGGTAATAGCGTGCGCCTTTTTAATTTCTTTAACAATCGAGATGTTACAACTATTTTTGAGAGTTGGAACATGGCAGTTGTCTGATCTTTGTTTCAATACCTTAGGTGGAGTTGTAGGCGGATTGATTTATTGGATTACGGCTAAAATTAGACGAGTGTAGTTTATAAAAAAAGAGGAATAATATGAAGAAGCTAGTTGTTTTGACAATAGTATTTGTGCTAATCACGACAAGTCCGCAGTCGGGGTTGTTTGCTAAGTCTAAAGTGAAATTAAATCATAAGAAAATCACAATCACAGTTGGGCAAAGCAAAAAACTAAAAGTGAAGAACAAACCTAAAACGGCTAAAGTTAAATGGCATTCAAAAAATACTAAAGTAGCAAAAGTTACAAAGAAGGGATTGGTTAAAGCGAAAAAACCAGGTAAGACTACAATCATTGCTAAAGTAAAAAAGAAAAAGTACAAGTGCAGGGTAGTAGTGAAAAAAATCATGTCGACTACACTAACAAAAAAACCTACTATAAATCAGCAAGAGACTACGAACCAACAAGAAACTACGGTTCAGCAGGAGACGGCAAGCCAACAAGAAGAAAATGAGAAACATTTGTTAAATAATCTGAGTAAGAGAATGAATGTAATCAGCCATAGAGGTTACAATAGTATTGCACCAGAAAATTCTTTGGCGGCATTTAGACTCGCAAAAGAAAAAGGCTATAGTATAGTCGAAACTGATGTGAAATTTACTCTAGATGGAGTTCCGATTATGTGTCATGATGCTACAATTAATAGAGTGGCTAGAAATCTTGATGGAACAGAAATAAGTGAGCCAATTAAAATAACACAAATTACATATAAGCAAGCTTTACAGTATGATTTTGGAATATATAAGTCCCAAGAATATAAAGGTACAAAAATATTAAAATTTGAAGACTTTTTAAAACTGTGTAAGGAAATTGATTTGAAGGTTTACTTGCATCTTTTTATGGGGTCACAAGAACACATTAGGGATTTATTTGACATGGTTGATTCTTATGGATTAAAAGATGATGTGACTTGGTTTTCTTATAATCCGCAACTTGTTACTTATGTTAGGGATTATGACCATACAGTTAGATTAGGGGTGGCAATTGATGCTGATATCACTCCTTCACTAATAGGTCAAATGCAGGAACTACGTAAATACGGTAATCCGGTTTTCATCGATAGTGGTACTTACACTAATGAAGAAATAAAACTTTGTAAGGACGCGAACATTCCGTTGGAAGTATTTTTCTTTAATAGTTATCAGGAGATAGTTAGTCTTGATAGTTATATATCGGGTGTGACTGTGGATTATGTGAGGTAGTGTTTATAGAAAAAACACCTACGTTTGTGAAGTGGGATGCTATATAGATTGTTGTTAAAATGTGAGATAGAATAGAGAGAATTTTTTATTATTTTTTAGATTCAATTAGTGGAGGGATGAGAATGTTACAATATCCAATCAATATTACAATTGACACAAATGTATTTGATGAATGCAAATATGATCTTTTGGAAAACAGTACTTTGCGAGTTTTGCAAAATTATGTAAGAGATGGAAAAGTAAAAATATATCTTAGTGATATTGTGTTGAATGAAGCTAAAGCGCATTTAGAAGAGAAAGTGTCGACTTTAGTTTCTACAATTAAAAAAAACAGAAAAGAGTTGTTGAAAGTAGTAAATGAAAAGAATGTGATTTATATGGGATTAGGAGAATTTACGGAAATTCCTAATAAAAGTGAAATATATGATAAAATGAGCGATTTATTTGATGAATATATTGAGTCATTAGAACCTGAGATTTTTGACAATTCCAAGATTAATATAGAAAAAATACTTGTGGATTATTTTAAATATAACGCTCCATTTGAGAAATCTACTGAAAAAAGAAATGAATTTCCAGATGCTTTCATTGCTAATCAGATTATAGAAAACTTGCCCGCAGAAAATTCATTCATTATTAGCAAAGATAAGGGTTTTAAAAAGGCGTGTTCACTGAATAATAAGTATCGCTATCTAGAATGTTTAGGCGACTTATATAAAATGATAACAGAGCAGGATAATAATTATGAAAAGGTGATAGTGATTTTAGATGAACTAAAAAACAAGATTAATGAATTAATAAAAAAAGAAATAGAGAAAGATAATTGTATTACAGTAGATGGTAAGTCGCGAGATAGAAAAGGAGTAGTGTCTGGATATGATTATTCAGAAACTTCTCTTAGAGATGTGAGTAATGTTTCGCATAAACTGTTTGTAATTGATGATATAAATGTAAATGAGGCATTGATTACTTTGAAGTGTTTTGCAGACATAGATGTAGACTGTTACTATGAAGATTATGATAATGCACCCTGGGATAATGAAGTAAAGGAGTATATTTTTCTAGAAACAAAGCATATTTTAGAAAAACATAAAGCTGAGTATTGTGTTCGAATTGTTTTAGATATTATTCGAAAAAGGATTGAGCTAGATGAAATTGCTATTGTGTTGAACAGTGATACTATAAAAGATAGGGAAGAAGTTTGTGATGAAGATATAACAATAAATGACGGTCCTACATACACCTTTTGTCCGGATTGTGGAAAGGAAATTAATCATCAAAATGATGGAGGGAATGGTTTTTGTACTGATTGCGCCCCTAAGCATTAATATATAATAGTGGTTTCAAATATGAAAACTGCACAAAATATTTATGTGATACAATATTTTCTATATTGTTATAGAAAAGTTTTTTAAACACAAAGGATTAAGTAAAATATTAAACTGCAGTGAAATTCTCATAAAAAAACTAATATAAGTAAAGAAAAGTAATAGTAGGATCTTTAAAATTAGAATATTATAATTGATAGTATCTACAAAACATTTTCTCATTTAATGAGTTAAATATGAATAACAACTAAGGAAAAATTATGGGCATTATAGTTAATTTAGAATATTTATTAATAGCGTTATTTTCTTTTTATTATGTGTTCTCAATGATTAATTTTTGGAAGTATAACAAAGAAAATGCAAGTGAAAAGGTTGAAACAGGAATTAAAGAAAAAGAAAATAAGCAAGGTTGTTTAGTTGAGCTTATAGTTATGATTGTTGCCATAGTTGTTATAGTGATACTAGCTTACGGATTATATCAGTTTGTTCCAATAAAAAAAATAATGTGGATTTTAATACCGTTAGTAGTAATTCTTTATTCACGCAAATCATATTTTTTCATGTCTTCAGCAGAAAACTTTCGAAAAATAATGAGCAACAAGTCAGAAGAAAAACTTAGTATTTTTGAACAATTTACAGTTTTCACGATTGGGATGTTTGTTAGTTTTATTTTTTTATATGATTTGTTATTCCATATAAAGGATAAAGCATTTAGAGTCATTGTCTCGAATGTTGAGGGCAACTTGGGAGAAATCTTATATATTACGCTTTATTGTGTATTGATATATATATTGTTTTTTTTCATTTGTATAATAGCATCTAGTTTATCTTTAAGTGTTTATAAAGGCCTTATGAGTATCAAACGAGTAATGGAAAAAAACAATATTGCAAAAAAAACAGTAATATTTGCAAAAAAAATAGCAAAGAGAGATGAAATTATTCAATGTACACTAGTGAATAAAATAAGTTATTTGAAGAAAGGTATTATAAAAACAATTATTATTCCGTTTTCTATTATCATTGATGGAATATTAGAAGCTTTTTACATTTTGTTCAGTATACTAGAAGATGGAGTTGCATATTTGATATTAAGTCTAATGTTTATATTTAATGTAATCACTCACTTTTTTAGATATGTTTCTAAGTTGTCTCAACGTAGAATTATTAGACTGTCGTGTAGATTTTCGTTAATAATAGCAGTGGCCCTAACGGTTATTATGAATAGACTAATGCCCATAGTTACATTAAATAAAAATGTTACAGCTATTGTTGAGTTTGTTGGAAGCGCTATAGTGATTCCGCTTATATTAGAATCAGTAGTGTTATTGAAAGGAAGAAAAAAGCAAAATAGGGGATAAGAGACAAGCCTAATAAAAAGTTACACTGACATATTATCATATTTTGCGTCCGTGAGGAGAAGATGAGAGAGGTTAGATATGCTTTTCCAGTATTATTAAATGTTATGTAAAATTAAAAAAATATTGCAATTTACATAAAATATGTTATTATAATGTTAACAGAACCCAGCACGCCTCTCAACGATGCGGACCACGCTGGGTCATTTGATTTTTAGGGGGAAAATATGGACAACAAAAAACAACATCAAAAACCAATGACGATAGAAGAACAAGTGCAAAATCTTAAAGCACTTGGTCTTATTATAAATGATGAAGAATATGCGAAAAAAATGTTAAATGACATTTCATATTTTAGATTGATTAAGGCATATAGTCTGAATTTGAAACCGAAGAATGGAAACTATTATGATGATATTACTTTTGAACGTATTGTAGAGTTGTATTTATTCAATTCTAATTTTAGACAAATCCTTTTTCCTATAATTGAAATGATAGAAATAAATACACGTTGTCGAATTAGCAATTATTTTGCTAATAAGTATGGAGTTCTTTCCTACAAAGATAGTGAAAACTTTGTTGATGAAAATTATCATCAAAAGTTCTTGGATGACATCGAAAAAGAAATAGAGCATAATAAGAAATCTCCTTTTGTGCGTAATTTTAAACAGAATTATGAAGGAGGTGAGTTGCCAATTTATGCGTTAGTTGAATTATGTAGTTTTGGAATGATTTCACAGTTTTATAAGAATATGAAAAATGAGGATAAAAAGGCTATAGCTAAACAATTTGGCATAGGTTATACATATTTACAAAGTTGGCTTGAGAGTATTTCATATCTTAGAAATATATGTGCGCATTATGGTAGATTATATAATGCAAAACTATCTAAAAGCCCTACGCTATACAAACAATATACAGAGCAGGGCATAAGTAACTATAGAGTATTTGGACTTCTTCTTTGTATCAAGCATATTATGAAAAAAGATAGACACTGGGAAGAGTTCGTAGACAACTTTGAAAAACTATTAAAAAAATATAAAAATATAGATTTAGAGACTATGGGTTTTCCATATGATTGGAGGAAATTGCTTCTTGAGGATAGTTGATATTAATAATATTTAAAGATGATGCTGCTGGGTATCATCTTTTTTTATTAATTAATGTTCAATATTTTATACATTGAGGTTTAAAACAACGTCTAATGTACAAAATATTGATAATTAACGAATCAAATGATAGTATTTAAAAGGTATAAAGAACGCAAAAGGATGCCTATGAACAACACACAAAAACAAATCCTAAACTTAATAAAAACATCCCTACACCCTGAAAAAAAACAGGGTGAGATTATGGTGGAAGATTACGACACACTTCTTCAAGAGCTAACCGATCAATCGATTGTTGGCATTCCGGGAGAGTATATAGTAAAGAGTGAAAGCACACCAGAAGATGCTAAAAAGCGCTGGACTCACATCGTCTACAGTCAAGTGGCGGAGTGGACCAAACTTATGGAGGCGCAGACTAAACTGATTAACCTCCTACAGGAAAATGACATCCCGCTTGCCATCATAAAGGGCAGTGCGGCGGCTATGAACTATCCAAGGCCTGAGTATCGCTCGATGGGTGATGTGGACTTTTTCGTCCGCACCAAAGATTTCGATAAAGCGTACGAGCTCCTTAAGGCGAATGGGTACGAATTTGCTACTAAGTCAAAGGGCCAGATCCACCTAGAAAATAACAAGTACCACCACGTAGAACTTAAAAAGAATGACATCATATTTGAACTTCACAGGCGCATGTCTGACACCGTCCAAGGAAAAGATACTGACCAAAAAATAGAGGCGCTAATCCAAGAAGGGATGGATAACATCCAGACTGGCAAGGTGGGCACATACAAGTTCCCGATGTTTGAGGAAAAGCTTAATGGCCTTATCATTCTTCGCCATATCATTCAGCATCTTAGCGAAAACAAAGGCATTGGCCTTCGACATATTATCGATTGGATGCAGTTTGTGGAGAAGCACGTGGACGACGACGCTTGGCAAAACACATACGCGAAGTACTTTGACGCGGTTCATCTAAAAGAAGCGGCCATCGTTTTTGCGCGCATGGGCCAAATATATCTAGGCCTAGATCCAAGCATCGCCTGGTGCAAAGGATACACCCCGGCCAACACTTTGCGAGAGGCAGCAGAGCATACGCAAACAGAAACGGACAAACTCGCCAAAGCATGGATGGAGCAAATTTTAGCCTCCGGCAATTTTGGCGCAAAGCAAACCAAAGAAGACGAGGGCGCAGGCGTCCTATACAAAAACAAAAACGTATTTTCTATGATTAAATCGCTCCAGAGTTTGGGCGTTAGTAACTGGGAGCCAGCCAGAAAACATAAGGCGCTTAGACCTTTCGCGTGGGCGTACCAGACGGGCCGATATGCAAGAAAGGGCCTTGGCAGAAAGAACCCTATCAAGTCTTTGAAGCAGGATAGAGAGAAGAGTAATTATAAGAAGGGGCTGCTCAAAGGACTTAAGATAGACTAGGATAATTACATAAAAATATATAATAAAAACAACGTCAAAGGAGTCGCAAATGCGGCTCTTTTTTATAAAATATGAAATACTTATTAAAAAAATAACACCACACGAAAAAAGGCATTTATTATATAATAAAAATAGCGATAAATTGGTTATCAAAGCCAATAAAGACATAAAATTTTCGGACAAAAAATTATATATTTTTAGGAGGAAAACTATGAAGAAATTAATTAGGAGAACCCTAGCAATAGCATTGAGTTTATCAATGGTATTTACTGGGTTTATGTTTAGTCCTGCTAAGGTAAGTGCGGATACACTTACTCAGGATGAGATTGACAGTATTGCAGGTAACGGTACTATGACTAACCTTGCTTTAAATGTTGATGCTACAGTTTATCCTGGAGTAGCAGAAGGTAATAAAGCTAACCTTACAAACGGTAACTTCTCAGGTCACTGTGCTCTATCATCAGGATGGGGTTATTCAGGTGAAGCTTATGCCATCATTGACTTAGGAAATTACTATAAGGCAGAGTCATTGGATGAAATTATTCTTGCATATAAGGACATGGCTACTAATGATACTGTTGCAGGTAGAACTTACAATATTCAGTATTCTGTAGATCAGAGTGCTTGGACTACAGTATACACTTCTGGCACAGTAGCTGCTGAAGATTTGGCACCAGATAAGTGTACTATTGATGATGTAAGCGTATACCAAGATACAGTTAGATTTGTAAAGATTGATTATCCATCACTACCAACATATGGTATTCAGCTAACTGAGATTGCTGTTTTGGCAGCAGATCCAGAACTAGCACCAATGGATACATGTGATGATCCAGCAGGCGTTTCTGCTGAGTCAGTTGGTCTTGGACAAATTACATTCAACATTACAGCTGGTGAAGATCAAGAGGATTACACATACGCAGCTATGTTAGATGGTCCTAGCGGAACAATCCTTAATGCAAATTGTGCAGCAGGAGTTGACTATACATACGAAGTACCAGGTGGAAACCACAGAATCTTTGTTCAGTCACACAAGGGTACTGCTATTTCAGATGGTATTTACTCATCTCAAGTAACAGTTAATACATACGAGACAGAAGTTGCAGATTCTGATTGGAACTATGCATACGGTAGAAGTGTTACTCTATCAAGTGGAGCTTCTACAGAGCCAGCAGGCGCTCCAGCAACTAGAGTTACAGATGGAACTATCAGTGGCGGCAATGATAATTATATAACTTCTGATAAGGGCCAAGCTGGTTCATGGTTCACTATCGATTTGCAAAGTGTTTGGAAAGCATCAAGTTTCGAAACAATCTGTGTTTGGTTCAGATCAAACGTAGGTGGAACATTCCCAGAAAATGGTGGAATGAAATTCCAGTACTCAACAGACGGTGAGGACTTTGTAGATGTTGCTACTTTGACTCAGGCAGAATTTACTGCTCAGAAGGGTACACAGCAAAATCCATTTAGAATTATGGGTGATGTATCAGGTCTTACTGAAGGAGTAGTAAGATTCGTAAGAGTTTACTTCCCTAACTCAGTAGCATACGGAGCACAGATTACAGAAATCGGTGTTTACGATATAGACGGTGATGCTGAAGAAGCAGAAGTAGAGACAGTAACTGACCCAGCTGATTTCACAGCGGCAGCTACTGACTATAATGAGATTTCAGGTGTGATTACACCAGACGTAGATCAAGAAGATTATACATATAGCATTTTCCTAAATGGTCAATTGAAAGCAGAAGGTTTGACAGGTGGTGCTTATACATTAAGCGGTGTAGCAGAAGGAACATATGACGTTACAGTTAAGTCATACAAAGACGGATTCTTCTCACACGGATTAACTGTTTCAGGCGTTACAGTAGAAGATGGATTTACATATACTCACACAACAGGTTCTGGCGTATATGATGACACAAGCGAATACGGATTTAACCTTGTAACTAAAGACGGCGCTACTAGGGATGGTGTATCAGCTACAGCATCAGCAGGTAACGCTACAAGCGCTATTGACTATAAAGCAGGAACACGTTGGGAAACTCCAGGTAGTGATCCACAGTGGATTACAGTAGACCTTGGCGCAGTTAAAACTGTTAAGGCATTTGAAGCTTGGTGGGAGACAGCAAGTTCAAAAGACTTTACTATTGATGTTTCAACAGATGGTCAGACATTTAAAACAGTTGCTACAGTAACTGGAGCAGCATCAGGAAATAACAGAAGAGATACAATTGTATTGAAAGAAGCTGCAAATGCTAGATACGTAAGACTTTACGCTACAGCAAGAACTACTGGTTACGGCCATTCAATTTGGGAGATTGCTATTTATGACGGACAGGTAGTTCCAGATAACTACATGGACGTTACAGATTACAAGGCTCAGGGAACATATCCTACAGAAACAGGTAAGATCTTTGCAGGATGGTTCGAAGATGCAGATTTTACAACTCCATATATGGAAAATACTGGAAGTGCTTACGCTAAGTTTATCGACGAAGATGTATTAACAACTAAGTTCCAGATAGCTACAGATGATACAGCAGTTCGTTTCTTAAGTTCAGTAGACGGAATGGATTACGAAGAAGTTGGATTCATTTTCACAGGTACTTACGGAAATGCTGTAATCACAGAAAAGACAAAGACTACAAATAAATTGTATTCAAAGATTACTGCAGATGGACAGAGTACTGAACCTGACGTATTCAGTCCAGATTCACAGTACTTCTTCACATACACAGTAAGAGGTATGGAAGATGCCACAACTAATTCAACATGGCATGTAACTCCATTCTATAAAACATTAGATGGAACTGTTGTAACAGGAACTCCAGGCGAGTTACCTCAAAACTAATAAAAACTAGTGTCGCAAAAGCGGCATAGTAAAAGATAAAAAGGCTGCCACAAAAATGTGGCAGTCTTTTTTTGTTTGTTATATAATATTTAGTAGATTAGGAGGTTCGTGATGATGAAATATAGAAAGATAATGGCGATTGTTTTGTCTTTGGCGATGGTAGTTGCTACTTTCGCATATTTGAGTGTAAACGAAAACACGAACACACTTGCAGGAGAAGAGAGCACAGAGCAGACAGTCGCACCAAGTGAGGAGAGCACAGAAGCGCCGAGCGAGGATCCGACACAAGCACCTACTGAAGAGCCAACTACTGAGCCAGAGGTGAATCCTAATAATTACAAATACAGTTTTGTTTCATATTACGAGGAGTTTCCAGATTCAAATGATAATGGCGCAAACCTAGTTACTCAGGAAGGGGCCACTGTAGAAGGAGTGTCAGCCACAGCTTCGGCGGACGATGCATCATATGTTATAGATGCTGACCCAAATACGATTTGGAATGCCAGTGGAGATGATACACAGTGGATTACTGTGGACTTGGGTGAAGTAAAGACAGTAAAAGAAATTGATTGTAGGTGGGCAGAAGATAATACTGCTAAAGCATACACAGTAATGGTTTCAACTTATGGTAATGAATTCCAGCCGGTGGCTACAGTTGATAACGATTCATTCTATGACAACAGAAGAGACATGATAGTGCTTGGTGAATCAATTAGCACTAGGTACATTAAAATAGAAATGACAGAAAGTCATTTGCCAGAAGGTTACTCATTGCGTGAGATGGCTGTTTATGACGATTCCAATTATGTTGGAATCGTGGATTACTTAAACAAAGTTAATACAACAGAAAACCTTGCCTACAAGAAAACACCTATTGTTGCACGTTATAATAATGAAGGACAAGCGAGAAGGTTTTGCGATGGAAATCTTAACACGGGATGGAGAGCGAACAAACCAACTGATAACTCGTGGTTTGCAATAGATTTGAAGGACTACTACAACATAGAAGATGTAATGGTTTGCTGGTCCGACGCCAACGCCGTTGGCTACGATATTTACGCAGGCAGAATACCAGATTGGTACGGCGACGAACCCGTAGCTTCGGTTAGAGGTTTGTGGGATAACAAGGCTGTATCTGCAGTAACCAAGGACCTTAATGTTAAGGCGAGATATATAAAGATTGAGGTTGAAGAATGGAGTGAAAATTCAGAGCGCGATGGAATTCAACCATTAGAAATAGCCGTGTTCGGCGAAAAAGCAGAAGGCTACTATAATATAAGAGACTACAAGTGGGTTTGGCCTTGGCAATATCCAACCATGGAAGGCAAAATCTTTGCCGGTTGGTTTACAGACGAAACACTTACTGAATCATATATGGACCAGGATGGATATGCATACCCTAAGTTTATTGACGAGAAAGCGTTGACGGTTAAGATGCAGAAGAAGGAAGATAATACTGCTATTCGCTTTGTAAGTACTATTAGTAGAAGACTACAAGATTTTGAATCGGCAGGCTTTGATTTCTCCGGAACGTATGGGGAAAGTACTATTGATTCCAAGTCAAAAAGCATTGAAACTGTTTATCGAAGGATTACGGCTGACGGCGTGACAATCAGACCAAACACAGCTTTCGATAACAATGATTCAGCATACTTTGTCACATACACCATTAGAAATATGGACGGAGTTACTCCATCTAACTGGACTGTAACACCATTCTATGTGACGGCGGATGGCACTAAGGTGACCGGAACGACGGCTACCTTTGACGTAGTCCCAGA
>JAGCPW010000023.1 GCA_017965495.1 Eubacterium sp.
AGTTGACTGGTGATAAGTGGGAGAGTAGCAAGGAAGACTAAATTCGATTGGAGATATGATGAAGATTAAAGACGGTTTTGTAGTAAGAGATATAATGGGACAGTGCGTAGTGGTAGCTACGGGCGAAGCTAGCGAAGATTTTTCTGGAATGATTAAACTTAATGATACAGGAAAAGACATCTGGGAAGGTGTGGCTAGTGGAAAGAGTGAAGAAGAGATTATAGACTTTATCGTTAGCGAGTATGACGTGGAAGAAGAGCGCGCTAAGGATAGTGTTAAGAAATTTATTGATGATATGAAAGATAAAGGATTTATCTTGGACTAATATTTTAATTGACTAAAGATTATAGATAGGTTTTAGTGATGAATCAATTTGAAGGCAATGTAAAAATTGAAGATGTGATAGAAGATCAAACCTTTTACGTGGGAACCACTTCGGGTGTTAGTATGTATCCAATGCTTAGACATAGAAGAGATACGATAGTGGTAAGACCTGCCGAGGGGAGACTTAAGAAATACGATGTTCCAGTTTACAAAGTAAATGGCAAGTACATCATGCATCGTGTTATAAAGGTGAAGCCTAATGAGTATATAATAAGAGGGGATAACTGCACAAACAAAGAGCACGTGACTGATGATATGATCATCGGAAAGCTAGATGAGTTTTACAGAAACCCTAAAGATGTATCTTCTGATAAAATGAAAGACGCTAAGCCAGTCAATATGAACGGTTGGAAATACAAGCTTTATTCTAGATTTTGGGTTAAGTCATTTCCTATTAGACTATTGTATAAAAAGGTTAGGGGAGTGCTTGGAAGAGTGAAGAGAAAAGTGATAAAACAGGGATAAAACCCTTAAAAATAGGGGACTAAAAAATGGACCCATATTCTAAAATAATGACCTAAAAATGTGATAAAAATGCTTGAAAATCGTTGTAAATAATAAACGTCTGTGATAAACTATAGAAGATTAGTTTTACTAATACATATGTATTTTTAAAGGAGGAACAAACCAATGAGCAGAGCTAAGAAAATTCTTGCTACTCTTATAGTCATGACAATGGTTGCAACATCTATTACAGTTGGTGCAGCTACACAGAGTCCAGCAAAGAAGAAAATTCCTTATGCTTCAGTTTCTGTCACAGCTAAGCCTATGACATATAACAAGACAGCTCAAGTTCCTGTAATTGTTAAAGTTGTAGTAGATAACAGAGTTCTTATCGAAGGAACTGATTACTTAGTAGTAGTAGCTAAGGTTACTAACGCTGGTAAGTATATCGTTACTACACAGGTTATTGGTATTGGTCACTATGAAGGTACCGTTACTAAGAAAGTTACAGTTACAGTTAATAAGGCAAAACAGAAGCTAAAGAACACTAAAAAGCGTAAGATCAAGTACAAAAAAGTTAAAAAGAAAAAAGTAAAGATCAAGCTTAAGGTTAAATCCACTGGTACTGGTAAGATTAAGTACAAGAGAGTTTCTAAGAAACTAAAAGTATCTAAGAAGGGTAAAGTTACCATCAAGAAGGGTACTAAGAAAGGTACTTACAAAGTTAAAGTTAAAGCTTTAGCTAATGGAAATTACAAGGCTACTAAGTGGAAGAAGATTAAGATTAGAATTAAATAATTCTATCTGATCGAAAAAAGAGGTATATCGAAAGATATACCTCTTTTTTTGTGAAAAAGTACTTGCATTCCCTAGATATTTATTGTATACTTTTTCTTGCTGTGACATTGATAGCGTGGATGCGTGAGGTTGCTACGTTATAAAGCAGTTACAAACGTACGATATAACGTAGGTTTTTACGCGGAGCGAATGTCATGTTAGGAAACTGACGACAAGTCACTGTACAGACACAGAGTCCACCAGAAGATGTGGATACAACGTGTGAAAGTTGTATGTATATTATTATGACACACACGGATAGGTTGTACGGTCACCGCTTGTCGTGCTAAATAGTACGAAAAGGAGGCGACTTTTTTTATGGCACAAGTAATGAGAATTACACTTAAGGCTTATGATCACAAATTAGTAGATCAATCAGCAAAGAAAATTGTTGAAACTGCAAAGAAGGCAGGCTCAGAGGTTAGCGGACCAATTCCACTACCTACTAAGAAAGAGGTTGTTACTATTCTTAGAGCTGTACACAAGTACAAAGACTCAAGAGAGCAGTTTGAGCAGAGAACTCACAAGAGACTAATTGATATAAACATGCCTACACAGAAGGCTGTTGATAGTCTTTCAAGACTAGAGATGCCAGCAGGTGTTTATATCGACATTAAGATGAAAGAAAAATAAATCATCTTAATTTTTTGATGTGTTTCTTCTATATAGAAGGAAAACATCATGGGTAAGGTGATTTTAGAATTATCATCTTATTAATCAATGGAATGATCGAGAAATCGATCCGCTGTAAATTAACAGGAGGTAAGTTAATATGAAGAAAGCTATTTTGGCTAAGAAAGTTGGAATGACTCAGATCTTCGGTGAGAATGGCGAACTTATTCCAGTAACAGTTCTACAGGCTGGCCCTTGTGTAGTAACACAGGTTAAGACAGTAGAGAACGATGGATATGACGCTCTTCAAGTAGGATTTGAGGACATCAGAGAAAAGCTTATCAACAAGCCAGTTAAGGGAATGTTCGATAAGGCTAAAGTTTCTTACAAGAGATATGTAAGAGAGTTGAAACTTGAAGGAGATTACAACGTAGCAGACGAGATCACAGTTGACATCTTTGAAGAGGGCGACAAGATTGATGCTACAGCAATCGCAAAAGGAAAAGGTTTCCAGGGCGCTATTAAGAGACATGGACAGTCACGTGGACCTATGACTCACGGTTCTAAATACCACAGACATGCTGGTTCAAACGGTTCTTGTTCATCTCCAGGTAGAGTGTTCAAGGGTAAGAAGATGCCTGGTCACATGGGTGGTAAGAAAGTTACTACACAAAACCTTTTAGTAGTAAAGGTTGACCCAAGCAAAGACTTACTATTAGTAAAGGGCGCTGTACCAGGACCAAAGAAAGCGTTAGTTACTATTAAGGAAACTGTTAAAGCTTAAGGATTTTTGAAAGGAGGACATTCAGATGGCAGAAGTATCTGTTTTAAATATGGAAGGAAGCGAAGTTGGAAAAATGAAGCTTAATGATGCTATCTTTGGTGTGGAAATTAATGAGCACCTAGTACATCAAGCAGTAGTTGCACAACTTGCAAATAACCGTCAAGGTACACAGAAAGCCAAGACTCGTTCAGAAGTCAGAGGCGGAGGCAGAAAGCCTTGGAGACAAAAGGGAACTGGTCATGCTAGACAGGGTTCTATCAGATCTCCTCAGTGGACAGGCGGTGGAGTAGTATTTGCTCCAACACCAAGAGATTATTCAAAGAAAATGAATAAGAAGGAAAAGAGAATCGCTCTTAAGTCAGCATTGACATCAAGAGTAGAAGAAGGAAAGTTTATCGTATTAGACGAGTTGAAGTTTGACGCACCTAAGACAAAGGAATTTGCAGAGGTGATGAAGAACTTAGAAGCTGATAAAGCATTAGTTGTTTTAAATGATAACGACACAAACGTAGTTAAGTCAGCAGCAAACATTCCTACAGTAAAGACAGCTAGCACAAACACTATTAACGTATATGACATTCTAAAGTATGACACAGTTATAGTTACACAGGATGCTGTTAAGACTATAGAGGAGGTGTACGCATAATGGCAGATATTAAATATTATGACGTTATATTCGAACCTGTAATTACAGAGAAGAGTATGAACGCAATGGCAGAGAAAAAGTATACATTCTATGTGCACCCAGACGCTACTAAAGTTCAGGTAAAGGACGCAGTAGAGAGAATGTTTGAAGGTGCAAAGGTAGAGAAAGTTAACACAATGAACCTTAGCGGTAAGAACAAAAGACGTGGTTACACAACAGGTAAGACAGCAGCTAGAAAGAAAGCTATCGTTCAGTTAACAGAAGACAGTGCAGATATCGAAATCTTCGCAGGACTATAAGATTAGACTTTATATAGAAGAAACATAAAATTATTGCACAAACTATACGCAACACAAGCGTGATAATAAATGGATTGAAAGGAGAATTACAATGGGAATTAAAACATTTAACCCATATACACCTTCTAGAAGAGCTATGACTCAGCTTGATAACAAAGAGATTACTAAAGACTCTCCAGAGAAGTCACTTACATCATCTCTTAAGAAGAACGCTGGTCGTAACAACCAAGGTAAAATCACTGTAAGACATCACGGTGGTGGTTCTAGAAGAAAATACAGAATTATTGATTTTAAGAGAAACACAAAAGATGATATCCCTGCAAGAGTAGTGAGCATCGAGTATGATCCAAACCGTACAGCAAACATTGCACTTATTTGCTACGCTGATGGTGAAAAGGCATACATCCTAGCTCCAGAAGGACTTAAGGTAGGAGATAAACTAATGAGCGGCAAGAACGCTGAAGTGAAAGTAGGAAACTGCTTGCCACTATCAGAGATTCCTGTCGGTACAGAAATCCATAACATCGAGCTTTACCCAGGCAAAGGCGGACAGCTAGTTCGTTCAGCAGGTGGTACAGCACAGCTTATGGCTAAGGAAGGCAAATATGCAACACTTAGACTTCCATCAGGCGAGATGAGATTGGTTCCTGTAATTTGTAGAGCAACAGTTGGTACAGTAGGAAATATCGAGCACGGTCTTGTTAACATTGGTAAAGCAGGACGTAAGCGTAATATGGGTATTAGACCTACCGTTCGTGGTTCTGTTATGAACCCTAATGATCACCCTCACGGTGGTGGTGAAGGACGTGCACCAATCGGTCGTCCAGGTCCATGTACACCATGGGGTAAACCAGCACTTGGTTTGAAGACTCGTAAGAAAAATAAGAAGTCTAACAAGATGATTATTAGAAGACGTGACGGAAGCAATATGAAATAAGGAGGTAGGAACTAATGTCAAGATCATTAAAAAAAGGCCCATTTGCGGATGAGAGCTTATTAAAGAAGATTGAAGCTATGAACGAATCTGGCGAAAAGTCAGTTATCAAGACTTGGTCAAGACGTTCAACAATTTACCCACAGATGGTTGGACATACAATTGCTGTCCATGATGGTAGAAAACATGTTCCTGTATATATTACAGAGGATATGGTTGGTAACAAACTTGGTGAGTTTGTTCCTACTAGAACATTTAGAGGACACAATAAGAACGAAAGCAAAGCAGAATAATTTGTATTTTGAAAGGAGGCCAAGTCTATGGCAAAAGGACATAGATCTGAAATAAAGAGAAAAAGAAACGCCGAAAAAGATACTAGACCTTCAGCAAAACTTTCTTTTGCAAGAATTAGTACTCAAAAGGCATGTTTCGTACTTGATGCCATCAGAGGTAAAGATGTAGAGACTGCACAAGGTATTCTCACATACAACCCAAGAAAAGCATCAAAAGTTATTTTGAAGTTGTTAAACTCAGCTATAGCAAATGCTGAAAATAACAACAACATGGACACTAGTAAATTATACATTGCAGAGTGCTACGCTAGTGCAGCACCTACAATGAAGCGTATTAAACCAAGAGCACAGGGTAGGGCTTACAGAATCTTAAAGAGAAACAGCCACATCACTATCGTGCTTGACGAAAGATAAGAAGGGAGGCAAAGCATGGGACAGAAAGTTAATCCACACGGATTAAGAGTCGGAATTATCAAAGACTGGGATTCAAAATGGTATGCAGAGAAAGATTTCGCTGATAACCTAGTTGAAGACTATGAAATTAGAAAATTCCTTAAGAACAAACTTTACGGAACAGGCATCTCAAAGATTGAAATCGAGAGATCAACTGACCGTGTAAGAGTAAACATTTATACAGCTAAGCCTGGTCTTGTTATCGGTAAAGGTGGCGCTGAGATAGAAAAGATTAAAGCAGAAGTTCAGAAGATGACTGATAAGAAGTTATTCATGGACGTAAAAGACGTTAAGAGACCTGATAAAGATGCACAGCTAGTAGCAGAGAACATTGCTCAGCAGCTAGAGAACCGTATCTCATTCAGAAGAGCTATGAAGTCTTGTATGTCTAGATCACTTAAAGCAGGAGCTTTAGGTATTAAGACATCAGTGTCAGGACGTCTTGGTGGTGCTGATATGGCTAGAACTGAGTTTTACAGTGAAGGTACAATCCCACTACAGACACTTCGTGCTGACATCGAATTTGGATTCGCTGAGGCTGATACAACTTACGGTAAAGTAGGTGTAAAGGTTTGGATTTATAACGGCGAAGTACTTCCAACTAAAGAAGGAGGTAAGAACTAATGTTAATGCCAAAAAGAGTTAAACATAGAAAACAGTTTAGAGGATCTATGAAAGGTAAGGCTACAAGAGGTAACAAGATTACTAACGGTAAGTATGGTATCGTAGCTATGGAGCCTGCATGGATTAAGTCAAACCAGATAGAGGCAGCCCGTGTAGCTATGACTCGTTACGTAAAACGTGGTGGCCAAGTTTGGATCAAAATTTTCCCAGACAAACCTGTTACAGCACATCCTGCTGAAACACGTATGGGTAAAGGTAAAGGTGCAGTAGAGTACTGGGTAGCAGTTGTTAAACCAGGTAGAGTACTTTTCGAAATCGACATCGAGAGCGAAGAGGAAGCTAGAGAAGCTCTAAGACTTGCTGTTCACAAATTACCACTCAAGTGTAAGGTTGTGTCACGCGAGGAACTAGAAGGCGGTGATGACAGTGAAAAGTAAGCAATATGTAGAAGATTTAAAGAGAAAATCAGCTACAGAACTTCAAGATGAATTAGTAGCTGCTAAGAAGGAATTATTTAATCTAAGATTCCAGAACGCAACAAATCAGCTAGATAACACAAGCAGAATTAAAGATGTAAGAAGAAACATTGCCAGAATTCAAACTGTTATCGTTGAGAAAGAAAACGCGTAAGAGTTTGTAGGAAAGGAGAATTGTTGTGGAAAGAAATTTAAGAAAAACACGTACAGGTAAAGTTACTAGCGACAAGATGGACAAAACTATCACAGTTGCTATCGAGGATCATGTTAAGCATCCTTTGTACAACAAAATCGTGAAAAGAACTTATAAGTTAAAAGCTCACGATGAAGAAAACCAGTGCGGTATCGGTGATACAGTAAAAGTTATGGAGACAAGACCTTTGTCTAAGGATAAGAGATGGAGACTTGTTGAAATTATTGAGAAGGCTAAATAAGCTTTCATTTGGAAAAAGAAGGAGGAATACAGCATGATTCAACAGGAAAGTAGACTTAAAGTAGCTGATAATACAGGTGCTAAAGAATTACTTACAATCAGAGTGTTGGGCGGATCTACTAGAAGATATGCTAATATCGGTGATATTATCGTTGCCACTGTTAAAGATGCTACACCAGGTGGTGAAGTTAAAAAGGGTGACATCGTAAGAGCCGTAGTAGTTCGTACTGTTAAAGGCGCTCGTCGTAATGATGGTTCATACATCAAATTTGACGAAAACGCTGCTGTAATAATAAGAGAAGATATGACTCCAAGAGGAACTCGTATCTTTGGACCAGTTGCAAGAGAATTGAGAGAGAAATCTTTCATGAGAATAGTTTCACTTGCACCTGAGGTATTATAGGAGGTAGTGAGATGTCAAAGATGAAGATTAGAAAAGGCGATGAGGTTAAAGTTATCGCTGGAAAGTATAAAGGTACTGAAGGCAAAGTCCTTGCAGTAGATGTGGAAGGTAACAGAGTTAAGGTAGAAGGCGTGGCTATGCGTACTAAGCACATGAAGCCAAACGCTGATAACCAAAACGGTGGTATCGTAACACAGGAAGATTATATCGATGCTTCTAACGTAATGATCTCTATCAAGGGACAGGTTACTAGAGTAGGATATAAAGATGGAAAAGATGGAAAGAAAGTTCGTATCGCTAAGAAGACTGGCGAAGAACTAGACTAAGGAAGGGAGGTCCAACGTTGAGTAGATTAAAAGATACATACCTAAATGAGATCAAGGGTGAAATGCAAAAGAAGTTTGAATACAAAAACGAAATGGAAATCCCTAAGATCGAAAAGATTGTTGTAAATATGGGCGTGGGCGAAGCTAAAGAGAATGCTAAGATTCTTGAAAGCGCTGTAGCAGACCTAGAGGCTATCACAGGTCAGAAGGCTGTTATCGCTAAGGCTAAGCATTCAGTTGCTAACTTTAAATTAAGAGAAGGTCAGCCTATTGGATGTAAAGTTACACTAAGAGGAGATAAGATGTATGAGTTCTTAGATAGACTTGTAAACCTTGCACTTCCTCGTGTACGTGACTTTAGAGGAGTTAATCCAAACGCATTTGACGGAAGAGGAAATTACGCACTTGGAATTAAAGAGCAAATCATTTTCCCTGAAATCGAGTACGATAAGGTAGATAAGGTTAGAGGTATGGACATTATTATTGTTACTACAGCTAACACAGATGAAGAAGCACGTGAATTATTGGCACAGTTTAACATGCCATTCGCAAATAATTAGGAGGTAAACCCATGGCTAGAACTGCTATGAAGCAAAAACAGCAAAAGAAAGCTAAATTCTCTACACAGGCTTATAATAGATGCCGAATTTGTGGACGTCCTCATGGCTATTTGAGAAAATACGGAATCTGCAGAATTTGCTTCCGTGAATTAGCTTACAAGGGACAGATACCAGGCGTTAAGAAAGCAAGCTGGTAAGAGAAAATTTGAAGGAGGAAATTAATTATGACTATGAGTGATCCAGTTGCAGATATGCTTACAAGAATTCGTAATGCAGTAACTGCAAAGCACGATACAGTAGATGTTCCTGCATCAAAGATAAAAGTAGCTATTGCTGAAATTTTAGATAAAGAAGGATACATCGAAAGTTTTGAAGTGGTAGAAGACGGAAACTTCAAAAATATCAGAATCACATTAAAGTATGGTAGAGATAAGAACGAAAAAGTTATCACAGGACTTAAGAAGATTTCTAAACCAGGTCTAAGAGTATATGCTGGTAAAGATAATCTACCAAAGGTTCTTGGTGGACTTGGCGTTGCTATCATATCTACAAACAAAGGTGTGATCACAGACAAAGAAGCTAGAAAAGAACAAGTAGGTGGAGAAGTACTTGCTTTTGTTTGGTAAAAACTAGCAAAGAAAACTTACTTTGCCGAAGGCAAAGTATACACAATATTTTAAGGAGGTAAGGCGAAATGTCACGAATTGGTAAAATGCCTATCGCTATCCCATCAGGTGTAACTGTGGATATAGCAGAAAATAATACGGTGACTGTCAAAGGACCTAAGGGTGAACTTGTTAGAACACTCCCTGAGGTTATGGACATTAAACAAGAAGGCGAAGAAATAATCGTTGAGAGACCAAACGACCTTAAGAAGAACAGAGCCCTACACGGACTTACAAGATCATTAATTAACAACATGGTTATTGGTGTGACTGAAGGTTATAGTAAGACTCTAGAGATTAACGGCGTTGGTTACAGAGCACAGAAACAGGGTAAGAAGTTAGTACTTTCACTTGGTTACTCACATCCAGTAGAGATGGAAGATCCAGAAGGTATCGATGTACAAGTGGAAGATCAGAACAAGATTATCGTTTCTGGTATAGATAAAGAAAAAGTTGGTCAATACGCAGCTGAAATCAGAACTAAGAGACTTCCTGAGCCATATAAGGGCAAAGGTATTAAGTACGAAGATGAGTACATCAGACGTAAAGACGGTAAAGCTGGTAAGACTGCAGCAGCAGAATAATAAAGGAGTGTAGAAAATGATTAAGAAGAAATCAAGAAGCGAAGTTCGTGCTAAGAAACATAGCAGAATGCGCAATAAGTTTAGTGGAACACCAGAGTGTCCACGTCTAGCAGTTTTCAGAAGCAATAATCATATCTATGCTCAGATTATCGACGATACTGTTGCAAAGACTTTGGTGGCAGCTTCTACTAACGAAGCAGATATTGCTAAAGAAGTTGATAAGACAAACAACGTAGATGCAGCAGCATACGTAGGTAAGGTTATTGCCGAGAGAGCGACTGAAAAAGGTATTAAGGAAGTAGTTTTCGATAGAGGCGGCTTCATATATCAAGGTAAAGTTAAGGCATTAGCAGATGCAGCTCGTGAAGCTGGTCTGGAATTTTAGTTAGGAGGTAACACATGAGACGTGAAATGATTGATGCAAGTCAGTTAGAATTAGAAGAAACAGTCGTTGCCATTAAACGTGTTACTAAGGTAGTAAAGGGTGGACGTAACATGCGTTTCGCAGCTTTAGTAGTAGTGGGCGACAAAAACGGACACGTTGGTGCAGGCTTAGGAAAAGCAACTGAAATTCCAGAAGCTATCCGCAAGGGTAAGGAAGATGCTATGAAGAGCCTTATCACTGTACCAATCGATGAGAACAAGAGTATTCCATATGATATTATCGGAAAGTATACTGGTGCTCAGGTACTTCTTAAGAAGGCACCTGAAGGTACTGGAGTTATCGCCGGTGGTCCTGCACGTTCAGTAGTAGAACTTGCTGGTATTAGTAACATCCGTGCAAAATCACTTGGATCAAATAACAAGCAGAACGTAGTTCTTGCTACAATTGAAGGATTAGCTGCACTTAAGACTCCTGAAGAAGTAGCATCACTTCGCGGTAAGACTGTTGAAGAGATTTTGGGCTAAGGAGGTAATTAGAAATGGCAGATAAGAAATTAAAAATTACTTTAATTAAATCAACAATTGGAGCAGTTCCAAAGAACAGAAAAACTGTTGAAGCTATGGGACTAAACAAGCTTCACAAGACAGTAGAGATGCCTGACAACGATGCAACTAGAGGAATGATTCAAAGAGTTAGACATCTAGTAAAAGTAGAAGAAGTATAATAGGAGGTGCGACAATGGATTTATCAAATTTAAAACCAGCAGATGGTTCAAAGCATAGTGATAATTTCAGACGTGGTCGTGGCCATGGTTCAGGAAATGGTAAGACAGCCGGTAAAGGTCATAAGGGTCAGAAAGCTCGTTCAGGCGGCGGTACAAGACCTGGCTTTGAGGGTGGTCAGATGCCATTATATAGAAGAATTCCTAAGAGAGGATTCACAAACATTAATACTAAGGATATCGTAGGAATTAATGTTTCAGCTCTAGAGAGATTTGACGATGGTGCAGAAGTAACTGTAGAGACATTGGTTGAATCAGGAGTAGTTAGCAATCCTAGAGATGGAGTTAAAATTCTTGGCAATGGTGAATTGACTAAGAAGCTTACAGTTAAGGTTAATGCTTTTAGCGCTAGCGCTAAAGAGAAGATCGAAGCTGCAGGCGGAAGTTGCGAGGTGATCTAATATGTTAGAAACCTTAAAGAAAGCATTTAAAATAAAAGAGATTAGAAAAAGATTATTCTTTACATTGTTAATGCTTGTAGTTGTAAGACTTGGATGTCAGATTCCAATTCCATTTGTAGATGGTAAAGCACTAACAGACCTATTCTCAGGTTTGGCTCAGTCAGCAGATGGTACTAGAACAGCTACACAAGATGCATTTAACTTTTTCTCAATCTTCACTGGTCAGTCTTTGGAGAGGATGTCAATATTTGCACTTAACATCACTCCATACATCACATCATCTATCATCATGCAGTTGTTAACAATTGCTATTCCAAAGCTAGATGAGATTCAAAAAGACGGTGAAGAAGGAAGAAAGAAAATTGCTGAGATTACTCGTTACCTAACAGTAGGTCTAGCGTTAATCGAATCAACAGCAATGGTATTTGGTTTCAAGAACCAAGGACTATTTGGTGATATAAACACCTTAAAGGGTGCGCATTACTGGGCAGTAATCATAACATGTATCCTTGCTATGACAGCCGGTTCAGCAGTTCTTATGTGGATTGGTGAGCGCATCACTGAAAACGGAGTAGGAAATGGTATTTCAATAGTTTTGACTATCAACATCATTTCAAGTATTCCATCAGATGTTAAGAACTTGTTCACACAGTATCTAACTGGTGAGAACAGATCTAAGGGTGAGATTATTCTTAACGCATTAATTATTGCAGCTATACTTATTGGCGTAGTTGTACTAGTAGTAATTTTGCAAGGCGCTATTCGAAAGATTGGCGTTCAGATGTCGCAGAAAGTTCAGGGTAGAAGACAAGTTGGTGCACAACAGTCAAGTATCCCACTACGTGTTAACACAGCGGGTGTTATCCCTGTAATCTTTGCTTCATCATTACTACAATTCCCAGTAGTTATTTATTCATTCTTTAACGCACAGGGAAGACAAGCTGAGTGGGCTAAGTACTTAAGCCAGTCTAACTGGATGAACCCTACATCAGGATGGAAATATTCAATTGGATTTGTAGTATACCTATTGTTAATTATCTTCTTTGCATACTTCTATACATCAATTACATTCAACCCAAGAGAAGTTGCTAAGAACCTTAACGATAGAGGTGGATTTATCCCTGGTATCAGAAGTGGTAAACCTACAGTACAGTACTTAACAAAGATTCTTAACTATATCATTTTCATTGGAGCGGTTGGTCTATGTATCGTAGCAACTATTCCAATTGCAGCTTCAGGTTTCTCAGGAGTGGCTCTAGGATTTGGTGGTACATCAATCATCATTATCGTAGGTGTTATCCTTGAAACACTTGAAACTATTAAGTCAATGGTTAGTGAAAGAAACTTCAGTACAGTTAAGGGTATATTTTAATTAATACAATAAGATTCAATGAAGATTTTCGTGAAAATACACGAAAATCTTCGTTGCGTCTATAAAAAGGAGAAATCAATGAGAATAATTATGCTAGGAGCACCTGGTGCTGGTAAAGGTACACAGGCAAAGAGAATCGCAGAAAAGTATGATATCCCACACATTTCAACAGGAGATATCTTTAGAGAGAACATTAAAAACGGAACTGAACTTGGAAACAAAGCAAAAGCATACATGGAAGCAGGAGACTTAGTTCCTGACGAGTTAGTGCTTGAGCTAATAATGGATAGATTTGACAAAGAAGATTGTGCTAAAGGTTACGTACTAGACGGTTTCCCACGTACAATCCCTCAGGCAGAAGCACTTGATGAGGCGCTTGAAGCAAAGGGTCAGGCAATCGACAATGTAATAGATGTGGATGTACCTGACGAGCACATTATCACAAGAATGGCTGGTAGAAGAACTTGTGCACACTGTGGAGCTATTTTCCACCTAGAGCACATGCCACCAAAGATTGAAGGAAAGTGCGACCAGTGTGGTGGTCACTTGATGATGAGAGAAGATGATCAGCCAGAGACAGTTTTGGCTAGACTTAAAACTTATCACGAGCAGACACAGCCACTTAAGGATTACTACGGAGCTAAAGATTTAGTTCACAGTGTAGATGGTACACAAGATAGAGAAGTAGTATTTGAAAACGTTGTTAAGATTTTAGGAGAATAATAATGGCAGTAACAATCAAGTCAGCTAGAGAAATTGAGTTGATGAGAGAAGCTGGAAAGATTTTAGGAAATTGCCATAATGAGATGGCAGATAAAATCAAAGCCGGAATGAGCGCATACGAGATTGACCAGATTGCTGAAAAGTTAATCAGAGGTTACGGATGCGAACCATCCTTCCTCGGATACAATGGATTTCCAGGTTCTGTGTGCATTTCAATTAATGACGAGGTTGTACACGGACTTCCAGAGAAAGACAAGTTTGTAAAAGATGGAGACATCGTTAGTCTAGACATGGGAGTTATATATCACGGCTACCAATCAGATGCTGCTAGAACAATTGCTATCGGTCAAATAGACCCAGAGGTACAAAAGCTTATTGATGTAACAAAAGAAAGCTTCTTTGTAGGCATCGAACAAGCAAGAGATGGAAATCATTTGTTTGACATCTCTGCAGCAATAGGAGATTATGCTGAAAGCTTTGGCTACGGCGTAGTAAGAGATTTGGTAGGACATGGCATTGGGCAAGAGATGCACGAAGACCCAACCATTCCAAACTTTAGACAAAAAAGAAGAGGAATGAAGATAAGAGAGGGTATGACTTTTGCCATTGAGCCAATGATCAATATGGGAAGACCAGAAATAGCACAGCTAGATGATGGTTGGACTATAGTAACAGATGATGGCTCTATGTCAGCTCATTATGAAAACACTATTCTAATTACAGATGGTGAACCAGAAATATTATCACTAGTTGAATAGATAAAAGATTTTTCTAAAACTTAGGAGGAAAAGAATGTCAAAAGCAGATGTTATTGAGATTGAAGGTACAGTAGTAGAGAAGTTACCTAACGCTATGTTTAAAGTAGAGTTAGAAAACGGCCATGTTGTTTTGGCACACATTAGTGGAAA
>JAGCPW010000024.1 GCA_017965495.1 Eubacterium sp.
AACTTCGAGTGTAGTTCTGTCTCTGATAGTGAGAAAGTGGAGCAAAAAGCGAGCCTCCCGAAAGAGCCTCGAAAGAGCGTCCAAGTAGAGCGTTACCACTGCACCAAAGAGGAATTTGAAGCACAGCAGGCTATTGAGCGTGATTACATGTTTGGTCGTGCTGCTTGGCTCTACCGGCAGTTAGAGCGTGAAATGGCTCACGAGCGCAAGGCTGCAAAGGCATTGGCTGAATTTGAGGCTATGAGAGCCGAAGCATATAAATATAACTTCTAAATTCCTTATCGTTATGATTCCTATTCAACAAATCCTCGTTCGCTGCACAGAAGAGCAGCTGGAGTCCATCCTTTCTTCCTGTCAAACCATCATGTCGCACATGGAGTTCGTCACCGGGCACACTTCATTACAGCTCGCCGGTGATAACGAGCAGTACTGGAAAATTTACGGCTTGAATTGCCTTGTGTTTACGGAGCTTGCAGCCCGCGCACAGGGCAAAACAAAGCGCAACCCGAACCCGCTCATGAAATGAATTTGGAGGCTTAGTCCTCCATTTTTTCAGACCGGTCGCAGGCTCTTCCGGATGACGAGCATCCAGTTCTTTTGCGTGACTGTCGTTGTAGTATTTTGTCCGACTGTTTCTATTTGGGCGTTTCCGGCATAGTTCTGCAGATCCGCTCATCTCCAGAGCTAACCCGGTCGGGCTTTGCAGGGGTTCACAAGTTCCGCATTGTGGTACAATACCGCAGCCCTTCCAATCCCTAACGCGGTGGAAAAATCTTGGATTTTTTGTTCTTTTTGAACTAATATGCGCTAATCGTCTCATTTTGTATCAAAAAAATTTGTATAATTCAAATATTTTTTGTAACTTTGCCGCGATTTTAGATACGAGCATCTTATAAGCTGCAAGAAATAACGTATCAAAATCAGGCCAAATCGTATCAAATCGTCTCAAAAAATTAAAACAAATGATAGAGCAAGTATATAATTTCTCCTTAGATGTCACATGGCAACTCATTCATCGGATGAGCCAGTTGGATCGCTTTGATGCACAATGGACAACCATTGAGAAGCGCGAGGGGCAGAGTTTGAAGCAATTAAAGTCAATTGCTACAGTACGAAGCGTCGGCGCATCTACGCGTATAGAAGGAAGTAAGATGACGAATGAGGAGGTGGAGAACCTGCTCAAAAACCTCACTATCACCAAACTCGTTGAGCGCGATCAGCAGGAGGTGGCAGGTTATTTTGAGGTATTGGATATCATCGGTGAATCGTACAATGACATTCATATCACGATAGCCGATATAAAGAACCTGCATAATCTACTGCTCAAGCATAGCGAGAAAGACAGTTGGCACAAAGGCGATTACAAACAGGTAAGCAACTCCGTGCAAGCCACATTGCCGGACGGAACGCAACAGATTATTTTCCAAACCACCGAGCCGGGCTATCCTACGGAGGAAGCGATGCGCAACTTAGTGGATTGGTATAATGAGCACGATGATATTCACCCATTAGTGCGTTGTGCTGCTTTTGTGTATGAGTTTGTAAGTATCCATCCGTTCCAAGATGGAAACGGACGTATGAGCCGTTTGCTCTCCACTTTGCTGCTCCTAAAAAACGGCTATAAGTGGATCCAGTATGTCAGTTTTGAACATGAGATAGAAAGCCGTAAGGCGGAGTACTATCGTGCCTTGCGCAGTTGTCAAGCAGAACGTCCAAATGAGAATATCTCCGTTTGGGTGGATTTCTTCTTGGGTGCGTTAGCCAACATACAAGAGCAGTTGATGCGTAAGTTGGAGACCCAAAGTTCCCGCAATCAACTATCAGCTCGTGCCAAGGCAATACTGCTCTACATAGAGAATCATCCAGATTGCCGTTCGGGTCAGATTGCGGCAGGTTTGGGCATTCCGTCCTCAACCGTCAAACGCATCTTGTCCGAGTTGTACGACAAACATCTCATATCTCGTTTGGGTGATGAAACGCACCCGTTCTATGAGATTGTATAAAGAAAGTATGTATCAAACTAATCCTTTTGCCATATGAAAACACCGATTGTAAATACACGCGTCAAAACGATAGTTAATCCGTATGACGAATGTTATAAAACATCCGCAAAAACTCTTCCTTACAAACTACGCATTGATGATTGCAAGCTGAATACTGATGATTCTTTCGATGTAGGCTCAAATAATTTTTTGTACATTTTTAGGTTAGAAGCCTCTATCGCAGCATATTATATTAGTTTCGACTACCCAAAAGAAGTAGAGGACAAGTATTTCTTTAGTAATCCAAAGGAAGGCGCAGGTCTGTTACTATCCTATTATAGTTCAGACCTTATCGATGCAAATGACAGTTATGATATGTCTCAAGCAAAATATCTAAATCTGGGAATTGGTAAAATTCAAAACTCCGATTGGAGGCTTTTGAACAAATGGACTGTCGTCCCGAGATTGCTATTCAAGGGGATTAATGACTATGTTTATTTAGTCATTTCAAGCAGAATAAAACCGATATTGCATGTAAATCGTTTCCCTGTCAATCAGCCTTTCTTCTGGGATTCCCCTGTTGCAACATCTTTGTACTCTGGCCAAAAGTTAAAAGATTCTAGCATTCTATTAGGTGTTGTAAAAATCATCACTCCATACAAACATATCTCATCCAAGGAAGAGAAATTAAATATTCGCAAGTATAAAGAAGTTGTCTATAGTCCGCATTTTTCCTGGAAATCTCCAGAAAAAATGCTGAAAGTAGACACCGATAAAGTATGTAATGTAAGACCATGCAAAATTGTTTGCAACGTAGGAGGTAGATCATACACTAATATAGTAGATGTTTATGTATACCATAGTTGTCGGAACAAGAAAGGTAATGATATTACTGCTTTTGTATGGCGTAGTGGTAGCGAAGATGATTTAGTAAAAAAAGGATATTTATGTGAAGATTATAAAGAAGGAGATATAAGGGCGTATAGTAAATATCCTTATTTGTTAGATTCACTTTCGCTTGGGGCTGTTTATCACTCGTTTGCGTCACTTAATTATTCTGAAGAGAAGGTGGCTCGCTATGTTATTCGACACATTGCAAGACAGCCACAAGGTTATAGGAGTATATCAATAGAAGGGAATCTAGTTTACATTATAGGAGGAGCTCTAAGGCGTATTACTGATATTGTTGGCAATCTAAAGAAAAAAAATTACAAGGAAGATGATTTTAAATCAATACAAGCACTATATAATCAAAATGGTAGTTTGTTATTTTTCGATAATAAAATTGGATTATCTCCTAACGGCATAAAAGACAAGATGCCAACACAAATTGACCCTGGTAAAGAAAAAGATATAGAGGCGCGCAATTATTTATATGATGTATTAGGTATGGGTATATCTAACGATGATTCGTTAACCCAAAGTGCACCAGAACATTTGCGAGAAATACTTACCAAAATCTTTAATGAGATAAAAAAGAACAATATAAGCATTGATTATGTTTATTGTGACATGGAAGAACTTTTCAATGAAGCTAGAAATATTTTATTCCAACGATTAGATGAGACATTCCTCAAAAAGCTTTCTAATTATCATCATGTCACAAGTTGGAGTGTCTATCGTGAAAAAATTTATAAAGCTATATATGAAGAAATTTTTGAGAATGAAGAATCTTCTGTTGCAAAAAAAATTAAAGATAATTTAGATAAATTAGGCTATTATCACCACGACGCACCATTAAAAGATATTCAATCGGCTAATTCCGATGATAACCCAGCGCTCTACGGCATGTCAAATGCAAAGACATATAAAGTACGCCGCAATATTAATGTGTGGGATGTTGTCATGAAAAACTATACAAACGAGATATTTCATGATTATATTTACAAACCACTTCATGAAAAATTCCCGAAGGCTAGATTTAGTGTTGATTCTCGATATGCTGCGGATTCATTTCTGACGCGCGCTGAGATGTACGAGACATATTTAGGCGGAAGCCTGAAACTGGAAGGAGATATGTATTCTTCAATTCCACTATATGGGAAACATATTACAAGAGGGGCAAAAAAACTAAATATCGAAAATTGGAAGGTTCTACCGAAAGTGACGAAATATTCATTCTTTATAGATCATATCAATCGTCTCCGTCTGGTAGCACTTTCGTCTAAAGGGAAATTTGATGTGTTTGTGCCGAGTTGGAATAATTGGGCTTATTACTTAAATAAATTCACATCTTTTTATGGAAAGTCAAAGGACGAGACGGACCTTGTTATGGATTATTATAAAGAGTTGCTTTACCATACATTTCTAATGAATCCGGATAAGGCAATCGCATATTTTAATTTGGACAGTACAAATACTGATGTCGATTATATTCGTATAGATAAGGATAAATATTTTATTGATAGTTATAAGGAATTAAATGATGTACTCAGTGAGCTGAACGAGTTGTTTAAAGGGGGAGAGATTAAGTCTCTAACTAAAACCTTAGCAGTAGAAACCGAACCGTTTGTCATATCAGGTGTTAGAGTCAATGGAAAGAATGTCTGGAGAGTGACATTTGATAAAGAAGATGGTCAAGATTGTGAAATAATTATGCTCAAAGGCTGGACTTCCATTTCCAAGAATGGGAAGACGATCTGTTTCCACGGGAAATTAGGTAATAGAAAATTGCAAGTCTTGCCTGAAAAGAATACATTATGTGGTCTATGGATAATAGTTCCGAAGGATGTTTTCCCTGAAATCAAAACACAAAGCAATTGTAACTATTATCAGGAGAATCCGGCAATTTCCATTAGTCAAGATGAGCTTTTTGTTAGAAATGATGTTCTAAGTATAGTTGATTATACACGTTCAGTACAGGAAAAAAAGCCATCCAACGATATATCATTGGTATTTCCGTATAATCGGTATACTGTACTTGGCGAAATTCCTAAACATCATTCTTTGGTATTAAAGTTTAAACTAAAGAATAAGCTTGAGTATTGTTGCGACTTATTGCAAGTAACGTGCAATAAAGAAAATAATGTTGGTTTGTCGTTAATCCCCAATTCAAAAGATAGAGATGGTACAGCGTTATGTAGTATCCCTATAAGTGAAGATGGTACAAAACAGCAGTTAGCATTCAAATTATTGCCTGGAGATGAAATTTATAAATTGGAAATAAACATTGATATCTTCTCTATAACAAAAGATGGTGATTTTCAAGGAGAGATAACTTATTCACTAACACAGGAGAATAGAACATTGGACGATGTTAGGCCGGTAAAACTTGCTTGGAATTTCAATAACCACTATGGGAATCATTGCCTTTTTGACGACATTAAGTTGTGGAACTATTTTAAGAGGCCTAAAGCGTTATACAAAAAAGAGGGGGGAGAAGAAATTCCGATATTACTGAGTGAACTCGTGGAACAGGAATTAGAAAGTTCAAATGTTCCAAACGAAGAAAGAGAGAAAAAAGAAAAAGAGATTTTACATCAAAAGTATAGAGATATTTTTGAGTCCGTTCCTGTTGAGATAAAAGAGTTTTGCATTTATATCTCTGGTCATCAAGAAAAAGTAGAACTTTTCAGAGAAGATAATGGACTAAATATCACCCGAGTGAACAAAGGTATTGCTGCTTTTGCAGATAATGATTCGCTATTGAAAGAAGAATATAATGATACTATTGTAGCAAAAGTTTCTTGGCTGAATGCAGAAAAGGAGCCTATAACTTATGTGCTGGATATTTCAGTGGGAAAGATTGAGGGTGGCAATATATACCCAATTGACGGACGGGTATTAAATCATTACATAGGAGAAGAAGATAACCTATATTTTGAGGTGGCTCCAGAAAGTGAAGGTTATATTTTAGTCATGTTACCTAATGTACATATTGAGAAAGATGACGAGATAAAGTGGGCATTAAAACTGGCAGGGAAGGAGTCTCCTCTAAAAAATGGAAGCATTGTTTTTTAGCAAACAAATTTTTAATTCAAAGTATATGAAAAAGATTTTATTATTTATTATTTCTGCGTTTGTCGCAGTTAGTGCAATGGCAAACGATGTCAGCAAAGCAGACATTGACGGTGCTATCGGCATCAATGTTGCTACGCAAAAAATGGATGTGAGCGGCAGTATAGCCGACAAGATGCCCATTCCTGTGTGGGATGTGCATAAGCCAATGACCGCCGATTTGATGTTCGGGAAGCAGGCATTGAAAACAAATCCGCAGCAAACAGGAGGCAAAACACGCAGTATTTCCTTAGATGGAAAGGTAGCAACTCCTCGCAAGGCTCCTACCAAGACCGCCGTTAATGTGTCCGGTCTTATTGATGCAAGCACATTGGCGGACAATGCAGAAATTGTCTTGACAGGCAACACCAACCTCTTCATGAATGTCAATAAGACTCTCAAATGTATCAGCGGTGATTATACACTGACCATTAGTGGAGGTAATATACTGACCATTAACAACCCCAACGGCGCAGGTATTGAAGTCAAATCGTTGAATAGTACTGCTCCGTTAAACATTACTGCGAGAAACAATGCTATCGCCACAACGAATGCTGCCGGTGATGTTACCATTAACGGAAACTTGACCGCAGAAACAACAGGAGATAAGTACTTCTGTATCGTTGGAAAGAAAGTGACTTTGATTGGCGGCACGAAGACGATTACCTCTATTACGAATGCTGTTGTATCGTATGGCGACATGATACTTGGCGGTGACATCACAGCTAGTGCAACAGACGACCTATCCGGTTCGTTTAACACCCGTGATGGCGGTAACTTGCTCATTCAGGAAGGCAGTACCATCAACGCGC
>JAGCPW010000025.1 GCA_017965495.1 Eubacterium sp.
AGAGTATTAAATGTTTTCAGGTTTTTTCTATACACTAAAAGATAATGGAATAAATGTCTCAACTACTGAGTGGTTGAGTCTTATGGATGCGCTAGACCAAGATCTTGCGCATTCTAATTTTACGGACTTTTATTATCTTTGTCGCGCTGTGCTTATAAAGTCTGAGGCAGACTATGACAAGTTAGACAGTGCATTTTTGGAGTATTTTAAAAACATAAAAGAAAACAAAATAAACTTAGATGAAATAAATAAGTGGCTTCACAATGATGAGAAGGATGCCAAGATGACTAATCCTGAAATGTATCGTGATATGCGTACCAAACGTGAAGCCAAAGAAGTTCACCGTATGTTTAGAGAACGTATAGGTGAGCAGCATACAGAGCACAATGGTGGAAACTACTGGATAGGAACTGGTGGAGGTTCTGAGTTTGGTAAGAATGGTCATGTGGCTGGCGGTATTCAGCTAGGAGATAAGGCTGGAATGAAGACAGCCTTTGCCGTTTTGGGTGAGCGAAGATATAAGGACTTTAGACAGGACAAGAAACTTACTATGAGACAGTTCCAAGTTGCCTTTAGACAACTTAAACAATACTCCCGTAAGATGGACCTTCCAAAAACTGAGCTTGATATAGATAAGACTGTTGATTCTACATGTAATCAAGGTGGATACCTAAAGTTAGAGTTTGATCAGCCTAGAAAGAATTCAGTTAAGCTTATGCTTCTTTTTGATAGTGGTGGTTCTATGTATCCATACTCATCGCTTTGTAACGAACTTTTCCAAGCGGTGGATAAGGCTAATCACTTTAAGGATGTTAAGACTTACTATTTCCACAATTGTATTTACGCAAAACTCTATAAGACACCAGAGTGCGTGAGTGGAGATTGGATTGATACCACTTGGGCTTTTAAAAACTATAGTAAGGATTATAAAGTAATAATAGTGGGAGATGCTGGAATGGCTCCAGAAGAATTCCTAGACAAAAACGGAAACTACTCTGGACCAAACAACGGACTTTCAGGTCACGAGTGGATTAAGTGGTTTAAGCAAAGATACCCAAACTGCATTTGGCTTAACCCATCATTCCACGGAGATTTGTCTTCCACATCTTACTGGATGGAATCGGAGAGACTAATAAGAGAGCAGATAGATATGTATCCACTTACAGTGGACGGATTAAAACAGGGCATCAAAAAACTGATGTCAGATAAATAGGAGGATTTGTTATGGATAACAAAGCTTTATACAAACTAAGTTACGGAGTTTTTGTGCTGGGCACTACTGCTGGAGATAAGATGAATGCGTGTATCACAAACACTGCTATGCAAGTGGCATCTAATCCAGATAGAATTGCCATTTGCTGCATCAATGCAAACTATACTTGCGACTTGATTAAGGAGAGCGGAAGTTTCGCGCTAACTCTTTTAGATAACACTTGTACATTTGAAACTATAAGCCACTTTGGTTTCCAGTCGGGAAGAGATGTTAATAAGTTTGAATCACTAACACCTCAGCTTGATGTAAATGGAAATCCTTATCTTGGATATCAAGCGTGCGCAGTTCTTAGCGGCAAAGTAGTAGACAGCATGGATCTTGGAAGCCACACTATGTTTATTGCAGAACTAGATGATATGAAAGTGTTAAGCGATAATGCGCCACTTACATATGCAGACTACCACGCAAACGTTAAGCCTAAACCAGAGATTAAAACTGACAAAAAGATAGTGGCTTGGAAGTGTAAGATTTGTGGATATAAGTATGAGGGAAGTGAACTTCCAGACGATTTCAAATGTCCACTTTGTGGTCATCCAAAGGAGGATTTTGAGCCAATTTATGAGGGCGAAGAATAAGAAAAATTCTGCTTAAAAGTGGCTATTTTTTAGTGAAAAATATGCACCTAAAATTTAGTTTTTTCACTTGTATTTTTGGGTGAAGTTATGTATTATAAAGGTACAAAGAGTTCCGTGCGACTGGCGGATATGTGGAGAAAAACCACGAGGGAGCACGGAAATTAGAAGTCGACCGCCTGGGCAAATAAATAGGAGATGGCCCGGGCGGTCTTTTTCTATGCAAATATTTGGAGGAAAAACATGAAATCATTATTTGAAGAAGTTGCAAACAACGCGTATCCAGGAAGAGGTATCGTGATCGGTACTTCACCAGATGGCACAAAGGCTATCACTGGATATTTTATTATGGGAAGAAGCGAGAATTCTAGAAACAGAATTTTTGTGGAAGAAGGAGAAGGAATCCGCACAGAGGCCTTTGATCCAGCAAAATTAGAAGATCCAAGTTTGATTATCTATTCACCAGTTCACGTACTTCCGCATGAGAAGATGGAAGGAATGAACGGCAGTGGATTTGATACTATCGTTACAAACGGAGATCAGACTGATACAGTTTACGATTTGACTAGGGCTGGTAAGACTTTTGAAGAGGCGCTAAGAACTCGTGAGTTTGAGCCAGACGCTCCTAACTACACACCAAGGATTTCAGGTGTTATGCATGTGGCAGATGGAAAGTTTTGTTATGAGATGTCTATCTTAAAGAGCGACAATGGAAATCCAGACTGCTGTAACAGATACACATTTAGTTACGATAAGCCAGTGGCAGGTGAGGGTAGATTTATTCACACTTATAAGCACGATGGAAACCCACTTCCAAGTTTTGAGGGAGAACCTACACTAGTTGAGATGTTAGATGATATTGATGAGTTTACAGAGAAACTTTGGGACAATCTAAACGGCGAGAACAAGGTAAGTTTGTTTGTTAGATACATCGACATCAAGACTGGCGAGTACGAGACTAAGATTGTTAATAAGAACAAATAATTAATATAAATTGTAAATAAAGCGAGGGAAAATCATGAAAGAATTAGAATTAAAGTATGGATGTAATCCAAATCAAAAGCCATCACGTATTTATATGAAGGAAGGCGAACTTCCAATCAAAGTTTTAAACGGAAAGCCAGGATATATCAACTTCCTAGATGCGTTTAATGGATGGCAGTTAGTAAGAGAACTAAAAAAGGCTACAGGAATGCCTGCAGCCACATCATTTAAGCACGTATCTCCAGCTGGAGCAGCAGTAGGTCAGCCACTTAGTGATATTGAGTCAAAAATTTACTGGGTAGATGATTTAGGTGAACTATCACCACTAGCTTGTGCATATGCTAGAGCAAGAGGTGCTGATAGAATGTCATCATATGGTGACTTTATCGCGCTATCTGATGTGTGTGATGTTTCAACAGCAGCAGTTATCAAAAGAGAATTCTCTGATGGTATCATTGCTCCAGGTTATGAGCCAGAAGCACTAGAGATGCTAAAGGGCAAGAAGAAAGGTTCATATGCAATCATCGAGATTGATCCAAATTACGAGCCAGAAGAACTTGAAACTAAAGAAGTGTTTGGTATCAGCTTTGAACAGGGAAGAAACGAACTAAACATAGATGATGAGTTCTTTGCAAATGTCGTTACAAAGAACAAAGACCTATCAGAGCAAGCTAAGATTGATATGGCAATTTCTATGATTACACTTAAATATACACAGTCTAACTCAGTTTGCTTCGTTAAGAATGGACAAGCTATAGGTGTGGGCGCTGGACAGCAGTCTAGAATCCACTGTGTACGTCTTGCTGGACAGAAGGCAGACAACTGGCTACTTCGCCAAAGCCCACAGGTACTTAACCTTCCATTTAGAGATGACATCAAACGTGCAGAGAGAGACAATGCAATAGATCTATATATTGGTGAGGAGTATATGGATGTATTGAAAGATGGCGAGTGGGAGAGAGTATTTACAGAAAAGCCACCAGTATTTACTAAGGAAGAAAAAGAAGATTGGCTATCACAGGCTGAGGGAATCACACTTGGTTCAGATGCGTTCTTCCCATTCTCAGATAATATCGAGAGAGCCAAGAAGAGTGGCGTTAAATATGTAGCTCAGCCAGGCGGTTCAATTAGAGACCAGGATGTAATAGATGCCTGCGACAAATATGACATGGTTATGAGCTTCACAGGACTACGTTTATTCCATCACTAAGAGTGAAAAACTAATACATGCTCTTAAATGAGAATATAAAGGCAGTGCTACCATTAGGTAGCACTGTTTTATTTATATCAATTTTCCGCCTTAAAATATGGTAAATATGAATGATTATGTTATAATATGAAAGGTTGTGTGGAGATAAATATGTTTAGAAAAGAAACCTTACAACAAATATCAATACTAATTGCCGTGACACTCATTATTGGATTGATGAGTGCTTTTGTTTTGCCTAAAAATATTAAGGCGGATGAAATAGAGACTACACCAGAGGTTACTACAGAGCAGGAGACTACTGAGCCAAAACCTGTAGACCCTGATGAGTATGAGCTAGTTGCTCATAGAGGTTTCTCAGGCAATGCACCAGAAAACTCAATGCCAGCATTTAGAAGGGCTGTGGAAGCAGGCTTTAAGCACATAGAGTTAGATATTAGAAGATGTAAAGAAAAGTCTGATGGAACAGCAGACTGGGTTATTAGTCACGATGAAACTTTGAAAAGACTTTGCGGAGTGGATAAAAAAGTTTCAGATATGTACTTAGATGAAATCAAGAAGTATCCATACAAGACAGGCAAGAACCTTAGTCAGTATGGAACAGTTAAAGTTGTTTCTTTGCAGGAGATTATTTCATATATGAAGAGCTGCAAAGATCAAGGAATAGATGTTGATTGGCGAATTGAACTTAAGAAGTTGGAAGAGGAAGAAAAAACTCACATAGAGGAAGAAGTGGTGGAACCACTAGTGGAAGCAGGTTTGGAAGATAACATCACATTTATTTCTTTCTACTATTCAAACCTTTACAACGCTATTCGAAATCACACGAATATTAAGATTTGCTATTTGGCAGAAATTTTAGAAGATAAATATTTGGACTATGCAATTGCTCTTAGAGATAAATGGCATGCAAACATAGAAACAGTTATTTTTAGAGGAACTACAAACACCACTGATGAAACAGAAATGCAAGCAGCTATGGATGAGGGCTTTAAACTTGGTGTTTATGCAATAGACAGTAGAGTAATGATGGGGTCTTATTACAGTATGGGAGTAAGGTCGTTTACTACTAACGCAGTGGCACCTAGCAGCATGTCAGTTAGTTTGATGAAACATCAGTACTCAAAGAGTGATTTTACTTACAAGTTATCAAAAACTAGTTACACATTTACCAATACAAGAAAGAAACCTACATTCACCATAACTTACGAGGGTGAAGAGTTATTAGAAGGTTTGTGCTACGAGACAAGTTATGCTAACAACAAGTACCCTGGCACAGGAACAGCTACAGCTACTTTCCTAAGAAATATAAGTGGTGAAAAGGATAAGACGTTTACTATTAGTATGCCTAAGGTTAAGAACTTTGCCGTAGACAAAAACTATGCAACAAGCCTTAGATATAAGTGGACAACCAATACAGATGTTACTGGATACAAAGTATATCAGTACAACTACAAGACAAAGAAATACAAATGCGTTAAGACAATCAAAAACACAACTACCACTAAAGACGGAGTAATTAAGAAATTTAAATTTAAGAAGCTAAGTACAGCTACAAAATATAGATTCAGAGTTAAAACATATTTGACTTACAATAAGAAGACTTACAAATCAAGTCCTTGTACAGGAAAAACTACTTACACTAAACCTGCCACAGAGCCAGTGATCAAGATGAAACGCTCAAAGAAAAAGAAAACTATTTCAGTTTCATTCCAAAGACTTAAGAGAGTGACAGGCTACAATGTAAAGATAGCGACAGATAAGAAGTTTACAAAGGGTGTCAAAGTAAAATCATCAAGAACCAAAAAAGGTTTTGTAGTTATAAGAAAACTAAACAAGAAGAAAACTTACTACGCAAAAGTAAGAGGTTACTTAAAAGTAGGTAGTAAGATTTACTACGGTGCATACAGCAAAGTAGTTTACAAAAAAGGAAAGAAAGCAAAGAAGAAAAAAGACAAGGAATAATAATTAAAAATGCTGAAGAAATTTGACTGGAACAAAAAAATATTTAATTTAGTACCATTTTATGGGTTAGTGCCAATAGTGATAGCTTTATCATTCAATGTTTTTGTATTTACAGGTACTAGACCCCTTACTCAGCATTTACATCATTATGATATATATTCAAAACTTGATCAGATGATTCCTTTTAGTCCATGGTGGATGGTTATTTATGTATTAGCCTTTCCTACTTGGGCCATTGGGTATGTTATGATCGCAAGAGAAGAGCGCAAGATATGCTTTAACATGTTTACCGCAGAGATTATAGCTAAAGCACTTGTGCTTCTTTGTTTCTTTATTTACCCTACAGTAATGATTGACCCTCAACATGTTTACAGCAGTGAGATTTCACACGGATTTATTGGATGGCTTTGTCGCTTCGTGTATAGTTTTGACGAGCCAAACAATCTATTCCCGTCTATCCACTGTTTGGAGAGTTGGTTCGTATTTAGAGCAGCATTCAGTTTGAAACACGGCGGAGTGAAATACAAAACATTTATGTTTATATCAGCAATACTTGTTTTTGCGAGTGTGCTATTTGTAAAGCAACATGTAATAATAGACATTATTGGTGGAATAGCAGTAGTAGAGATTGCATTATTCCTCGCAAAGAAATATAATCTAGGTAGAGTGTTCTTTGCACTAGAACGTAAACTAAGCGGCAAAAACGTAGAGGAATAATGAAGAATTTTAAAAGAACAATAATATATATGTTAGTGTTCGTGGCATTGGCTGCGCTTACAGTCTATGTCATGGTTACACAGACCAAGTCTTTCTCGCTTAAGAGTTTGGGCGAAATCCTATCTGGAATGAACCCAGTCTGGATTATTATGGCGTTTCTTGGAATGGTGGGCTTCGTATTCTTTGAAGGCTTCGCCATTGTCATTATTTTGAGAGTCTTTGGTTATAAGAGAAGACTCAGGAGAGGATGGTTTTATGCCGCTCCTGATGTTTATTTTTCAGCAATTACACCATCAGCTACAGGTGGACAGCCTGCATCACTTTACTTTATGCACAAGGATAAAGTGCCAGCAGCAGTTTCTACTATAGCGTTGTTGTTAAATCTAATATTCTATATTGCATCAGTTTTAATACTAAGTTTAGTTTGTCTAATTTTTTACCCTTCAGTTTTGGGAGAATTTGATCCATTTTCAATAACACTAATCACTATTGGCTTCATCACACAAATTGTGTTGATGGCAATATTCATTTTGCTAGTTTATAAATCAGCTATTGTAAAAACTATAGCCAATGGACTTCTTAAATTTGCAAAGAAGCTTCACTTAGTTAAGAATATGGACAAGAAGTTAAAGAAACTTGATGATATGGAAGTCCAATACAAAGAATGTGCTGACCTTATACTTAAAAACAAAGCTACTTTGTCGAAGGCATTCCTTTGTAATTTCTTGCAAAGATTATCTCAGGTTCTTATTTCAGTATTTGTATTCTTGGGAGTTCAAGGATGGACTGAGGGACATAAAGATATATTTAGAGCGTTCTCCGTACAGGGATTTGTGGCACTAGGATCTAATGCAGTTCCTATTCCAGGAGCTATTGGCGCAGCAGATTACTTGTATGTAGACGGTTTTGCTGATTTACTAAATGACCCAGTTAGTGTAGAATTAGTAAGTAGAGGAATTTCATTCTACGTATGTGTTTTAGTATGTGGAATATTCACTTTGACAGCATATAGTATTTACAATTTTAGAGGGAAAAAGAAGAAATAATGCTTGGAGTTTATGATTACACAGTAATATTGACTTACATATCTGTACTATCAGCTAGTACGGGTATTTTTGTGACGCTTACAGACCCAGGACACCCATATATTGGAATGGTGTTCTTATTACTTTGCGGACTTTGCGATACATTCGACGGCAAAGTAGCCCGCACCAAGAAAAATAGAACTAAACTTCAAAAAGGCTTTGGAGTTCAGATAGATTCGCTCTCAGATTTGATAGCGTTTGGCGTACTTCCTGTTTGTTTAGGAATGGCACTTTACAACAAATCAAATGCAGGATACGAAAAGAAACTATTCGGTTTTGGTAAAGACCCATGGATTGGTAATATTCCTATTTGGGTTATCTATATCATTTGCGTATTGTTTGTTTTGGCCGCACTTATTAGACTTGCATACTTTAATGTGACTTGCGAGGAGACACAGGGCGAGAACATGGATAGAAAGAAATATTATTTCGGACTTCCAGTTACTAGTACAGCACTTATATTCCCAACATTTTTAATTTTAAGATATACAATCGCTGATATTTGGAAATACGACATTTCACATTTGTATTTCGTTCTATTAGTTATAGTAGGAATATTGTTTGTGGCTAGATTTAAGATTACAAAGCCAAGCAATGTATGGATTTATATAATGGTTGCATTTGGTGCGGTAGAATTTATAGTAATGTTATTCTTCACCAGCTTGCAGAAAGATATTTGGTCGTTTATAAACGCAGTTTTAAAATTCTTTAAGTAAATAATATGAATTATAAAGAGTCAAAAGCATTAAGATTTTTATATCACACAGTACCTGGTAGGGTACTTCTAAAGGTTGTAACAAGCCCCATCATTTCTAAAATTGGTGGGGCTTATATGAATTCTGCGTTCAGTGTTCGTCATATCAAGAAGTTTATCAAAAAGAACAATATTAATATGGACGAATATCATACAAAGAAGTGGAAGAGTTTTGACGATTTCTTCACAAGAAAGATTCATTCTAAATATCGTCCTATAGATAAAGACCCAGACGCTTTCGTATCGCCATGCGACGGCAGACTATCAGTCTACGACATAAAGGACGATACCACATTCGAAATAAAGGGTAGCCACTATACAGTGGAGAGTCTTTTGATGGATGCATCACACGCAAGCGAATTTGCCGGAGGCAAAGCCCTAGTATTTAGACTATGCGTGGACGATTATCACAGATACGGATACCCAGCAGATGGACACATCCTATTTCTATTGAATGTAAAGGGCAAACTTCACACAGTTCGTCCTATTGCGCTAGAAAAATATCCAGTGTTTATACAAAATGCTAGATCTGTCACTTTAATCAAGACAAATAACTTTGATATTATCGCGCAAGTGGAAGTCGGAGCGTTGATGATTGGCAAAATCGAGAACCGCAAAGCTGGCGGCCCTGTAGAAAAGGGAGACACAAAAGGAATGTTCCACTATGGCGGCTCCACAATCGTCATTTTGACAAAGAAAGGCGTCTTAAACATCCCAGAACACGACGAAGAAGTAAGAGTAAAATACGGCCAAAGAATAAATTAATGCTTTATCTCAATAAATTTATATGTTTTAAACAGAAAAATAACAGATGCAGGAACGACTTTTCTAGTGACTGCACTGTTATTTTTCTGTGTTGGAAGTATAGTGCTTTATTGAGATAAAGCATTGAATTATTATACATTTTGATGTATATTTATATTACTATGTGATGAGCGGTGGGACGTTTTATCCATGGCTCATTTTTTCGTTAGAGGAGGAATAATATAATGAAAAAACTATTAGCATTAGCCCTAACATTAGTTATGGCAGTAACAGTTTTCACAGCATGTGGTTCTTCTAAAAAGGAAGACGCTACTACAGCTAAGAAAGAAGAAGTAGCTACAGTTGACACAACAGGTGTTAAGACACTTGAAAAAGGAAAATTAAACATTGGTGTAGAAATCGGATATCCACCATTTGAGCAGTTTGCAGAAGATGGAAAGACAGAAGAAGGATACGATATTGATATTATCACTGGTGTTGCTAAGAGATTAGGTTTAGAAGCAAACTTCGTTAACACAGCTTTTGACGGAATCTTTAAAGGTATCGACAAAAACTATGACGTAGTATGTTCAGCTATCACAATCACTAAGGAAAGAAAGAAAACTATGCTTTTCTCAGATCCTTACATTGACAACTTCCAGGCAGTAGTTGTTAACAAAGATAGCAAAGCTAAGATTGGCGCATTTACTGATCTAGAAGGTCTTACAATCGCACTTCAGGAAGGTACAACTTCTATGGAAATGATGGATGACCTTATTGGAACTAAGACACTAAAGAAAACTAAGTATATCAAGAGTGAAAAAGTTACTAACTGCTTCGAGCAGTTGAAGAACGGCGAAGTGGACGCAGTACTTGTAGATAGTACAGTTGCTGACGGACAGGTTGCTAAGAACAAGAACTTCAAGATTGCTTGGAAAGATGATTCAGAACCAGAGCAGTTCGGTATTGCAATGGGCAAAAAGAACACAGCTCTTCAGAAGGCTATCAACCTTGCACTTAAGGATATGAAAGCTTCAGGAGAACTTGATGATTCTTATGACTTCTGGTTTAAACAGGCTAAATAATTATTTTTAAATAAAGACTTAAGAATTAATTAACTGCTGACAGATCAGGAACTCTTGGTTTGTCAGCAGTAATAGAATAGAGAGAATTATGAAGAATTGGTTAAAGAGTGTAAAAGACATTAAAAATTGGAAGAAAAAGACTAAAATTACAACAATCATTGTGATAATCGCATTGATTGCTTGTACTATTTTAGCTTTTATGAAACCATCAGAAGAGGAGATGTATAAGCAGGCTTCTCCACAGATGCAAAGATGGATTGAAAAAGACCAAAGCCTAGAGAGAAAGAGAGTAACTACTACATACAACAATATGATAGTTATCAACTACATTTCTTTCTCCACATCTGGAGCAAATGGTGTGACAGAAAAGTATGTAGGCTTTGCCGGAGAAATCCATAAGGCCAACTCTGGTGCGTGGGAAACTACTGGTCAGATGGTGAACTATACATACAGAATGCTAGGTGTGGGCGAGAACCTAATGCATGGTGCTAAGCTTACTATCTTGCTTACTGTATTATCAATCGTACTCGGTGTAATTTTGGGTATCATTTTGGCGCTTGGAAAGATTGCCAAGAATCCAATCCTAAGGAATATATCAAGTGCGTACATTTTCTTCTTTAGAGGAACGCCACTTTTGATTCAGTTGTTTGTTGTGTACTTTACAGTTCCTGGTGTTTGTGGATTTGCTTGGAAGAGTTTATTCCCGGGAGATCCAGAAGCCGTATACAAAGGAGCTTTTGTGGCAGCCTTAATTGCCTTTGCCCTAAACTCTGGTGCATACTGTGCTGAGATTGTTCGTGCGGCTATTCAGTCCATCGACAAAGGACAATCAGAAGCAGCCAAGGCACTTGGAATGAGTTATGGACAGACAATGAGAAAGATTATCATTCCTCAGTCTATTAGAAGAATGGTTCCACCAATTTGTAACGAGTTTATTATGATTTTGAAGGACGTATCATTGATATTCGCTATTTCTTTGATGGATATCACTACTATTTCCAAGACAATCATGACAGCTGAAGGATCATATTTGGTATTTATACCAGCGTTGGTTATTTATCTAATAATCACTGCATTCTTCACATACATATTTAATAAGGTCGAGAAGAAATTCTCGGTATATGAATAGGGGGTGCGATGATGGATAATGTAAATAACACAAACGAAGCAAAATATATTCTTGAGACAGAACACGTTAGAAAGAAATTTGGAAGTAATGAGGTTCTAAAGGACATCAACCTCCAAGTCAAAAAGGGAGAAGTGATTTGTATTATCGGACCATCAGGTGCCGGCAAATCTACATATCTTCGTTCACTAAACCAATTAGAAAAGATTACAAGCGGAAAGATTTTCATCAATGGAGATCTATTCTTACATAGAGAGCACAATAAAACAGTGGAGCGCATCAGTAAAGAAAAGTATAAAAAACTTTTACTCGAGATGGGCATGTGCTTCCAGAGTTTCAACCTCTTCCCACACAAAACTGTTTTAGAAAATCTTATGATTTCACCTATCACAGTTAAGAAAGAGAAGAAGGAAGATGCTAAGAAGAAAGCTCTAGAGCTACTAGAGAGAGTTGGACTTTCTGAAAAAGCCAATGAATATCCTAGCAGACTTTCTGGTGGACAGCAGCAACGTGTGGCTATCGCTAGAGCGCTTGCTATGGAACCAGAGATTATGCTATTTGATGAGCCTACATCAGCACTTGATCCTGAACTAGTAGGAGACGTATTAGAAGTTATGAAGTCTCTTGCTAAGGAAGGAATGACAATGCTTTGTGTAACTCATGAGATGGGATTTGCTAGAGAAGTGGCAGATAGAGTATTGTTTATGGCTGATGGAATTATTGCCGAAGAGGGAACACCAGATGAGATTTTCAATCATCCAAAGAACCCTCGTACACAGAACTTCTTGAAGTCTGTAAACAACTAAACAAAATATACAATGACAGGTATCTTGAAACGGCTTCGAGATGATATTAAATAATAATCACTACTCGAAAAGCCATTACGGGTACAGAACTCAAAAGAACGAGTATTCTTTATGAATACTCGTTCTTGTTCGCTCCGAAAAGTTTTTTGGTGAAAACTTTTCGCCCCTATGACTTTTCTCGTATTGATTAATTTAATATATCATCTCTGCAGAGTGTTTCAAGATACCTGCCATTGCCTATTTTGTGTTGTTTTCAGACTTCACTAGTTCTGCGCACTAGGTTTCTTTACAATTGAAAATCTCAACTGTGCGATGCACACGGCGGTGAATATTAACCCACAGCCAAGTAACTCTCGTGGTGTTAGTTTGTCGCCCAAGATTATCCAGCCGGCTATTACACTAAACACTGACTCTAGACTCATGATTAGTGAGGCTACAGTTGGGTTTAGTTTGTTCTGGCCAATTATCTGCAATGTATAAGCTACGCCAGACGATAGGATTCCAGCATATAAAATTGGAATCCAAGATTCAAACTGTGTTAGCGGCTCAAACCATTTGGCGAAGCTTCCTGCTTGCACTTGGATATCATAGAAGTATGTTGGAATTAAAGTAACTACTCCGCATACCGCTAACTGTATGATGGACATCCTAACTCCGTCTACCTTTGGAGTGTAGTAATCGATTATCAAAATGTGGAATGAGAATAGTAGTGAAGTAAGTAGTAGTAAACCGTCTCCCAGTTTAAATGATGAGAGTGATCCTTTGAAGCAAAGTAAGTACATTCCTACCAAGGCTATTACAACACCTAGCCAAACATTCCATCTACATTTTCTTTTGAAGAAGATTCCGAGTATTGGAACTATCAAAATATAAAGTGTGGTTAGAAATCCTGCTTTGCCGGCTGACTGTCCAAGTAATAATCCAACCTGTTGAACATTACTAGCGAGGCAAAGTGCGAGACCGCAAAGTATTCCACCCACAATCAAATTCTTTTTCTCTTTTTTATTTTTTGGCGCACCGCGTGTGACACCCATCTTATCTAAAACTAAAAGAACAGGAACTAGCGCAAGACATCCAAGCAAAGATCTAATCGAGTTGAATGTAAAAGGACCTACAGCATTTCCGCCAGATAGTTGCGCAACAAAAGCAATACCCCAAATAAATGCGGTGATAAATAGTAGTCCTGAATTTCTAATTTTAGTTTTCTTCAATTTTTCCATTGAATAAAGTATAATATATTTAAGATTTTTTTGGAAGAAAAGGTTATTAAAACATGAATACTTTTGAAGAATTAGTTAGTTTATTAATTGAAAAGCAAATGACAATCGCTAGTGCGGAGAGTTGCACGGGTGGTTTGTTTGCATCGCACATAGTGGATGTGCCAGATGCATCGAGAGTGCTTAATGCATCGGTTGTCACATACTCCAATGCTGCCAAAGTAAGATATGCCAGAGTTTCATATGATACGATAGAAAAGTTTGGCGCAGTGAGTGAGCAAGTGGCAGGAGAAATGGCAGAAGGAATAGCCCTAGAGACTAGCGCCAATGTGGGTGTTAGCTTCTCAGGAGTGGCAGGCCCTACAGGTGGCTCCAAACAAAAACCAGTAGGCACAGTGTGCGTAGGCTGTTATATAGAAGGAAAATTATGGACCCACACCTTCCACCTAGATCCAACCCTAAGCCGAGCCGAGATCCGCGAGCAAAGCACTATACTTTTAGCAGAAAAATTACTGGATTTTCTAAATAACCTGGGATGGTTTGAAACACTCTGCAGAGATGAACTCTCAAAGTAAAAAGGGTTTTTATATATTTAGAGGAAAGAAAAAACAATAGGTGCGAGCGACTTTTCTAGCGAGTCCCTATTGTTTTTTCGTTCCTCCAAAATAATAGAAAAAACAGCCTTTTTATGTTAGAATTTATAGTAGATGTGCGCTATTTTTGAGCGTTTTGACGAGGAGAAGTTATGCCGATTAAAGTAAAGCAGGATTTGGCTGCTACACAAGTACTAGAAAACGAAAATATATTCGTTATGACAGAAAAAAGAGCCATAACTCAGGATATCAGACCTTTGAAGGTGCTGGTTCTTAATTTGATGCCTGATAAACAGACCACAGAGACACAAATCCTCAGAAAACTATCAAACACTCCACTTCAGATAGAAGTAGAGTTTTTGCAGACAGCTACATACCAGGCTACTCATACAGATTCTAGTTATCTAGATGAGATGTATACCACATACGATAATATTAAGGACGATTACTTTGACGGCCTTATTATTACTGGTGCGCCACTTGCATTTGTGGACTACGAGGAAGTGGAATACTGGGATGAGTTGGCTGAGATTATGGAATGGTCTAAAAAGCACGTGCACTCTACACTATATTTGTGCTGGGCGGCATTTGCTGGACTATATTATCATTACGGAATTAAAAAAGAGTTTTACGATAAAAAGATTTCTGGAGTATATGAGCACAAACTTCTTAATAAGAAGTCTCCTTTGTTTAGGGGATTTGACGATGTGTTCTTAGCTCCTCAGTCTAGAGAAATCGGAATCAAAAGGGAAGATGTTTTGGCGCAGCCTAAGTTAGAACTAATGGCTGAGGGCGATGTGCCGGGCGTTACTATTGTTAAGACAGTGGACAGCAGACAGTTCTATGTGTTCTGCCATCTAGAGTATGATAGTGATACTTTGAAGAGGGAGTATTTCAGAGATTTGGACAAGGGACTTAATCCTGAAATTCCAGAGAACTACTTCCCAGATGACGATCCTTCAAAGGACCCAGTAGTAACTTGGAGAGCGGCTGGTCAGTTGTTCTACACAAACTGGATTAACTATTACGTATATCAGACCACACCATATGATGTGACAGAAGTTCAGGATGAAAATTAGTATTCTAATAATACTTTAATATTATAGGGAGATAATCGTGGTAAAGATAATAACAGATAGCACAAGCGACCTTTCGAAAGAGTTGCTAGAAAAATATAATATTGATGTAATTCCTCTTTATATTCATCTTGGTGAAGAAGAATATAAAGACGGAGAGGGCATTGGAATTAGAGAAGCTTTCAAGTGGTCTGATGAGAATAAGGCTACGCCCAAGACAGCAGCTTGTTCTATAGATGATGCAGTAAAAGCAATTGAGCCATACAAGGAAGCTGGTGACGATGTTATTATTTTTACAATTTCTGGTGAAATGTCATCTACTTTGCAGGTTATGAAAATGGCTGCAGAGGAACTTGAATACGAAGATCATGTTTTTGTAATTGATTCAAGAAACCTCTCAACAGGAATTGGACTTTTGATTATAGAAGCAGCAGTGATGGCACAGGAAGGCAAAAGTGCACAGGAGATAGTTGATCAGATTAATGAGTATATTCCTAAGTCACGAGCTAGCTTTGTGATTGATACGTTAGTTTATCTTGCAAGGGGTGGAAGATGTTCAGCAGTAGCTGCCTTGGTGGGTGGAATGCTTAATCTTAAACCTAAGATTGTGGTTAACAATGGAACGATGGGTGTTGATAAGAAATACCGCGGTCCATACAAGAAAGTGATTTTGCAGTATGCAAAAGATCTAGAGCCACAAATGTTAAATGCTAAGAAGGACAGAGTGTTTGTTACACATACACCTTGCGATGACGGAATAGTGGAATCAGTTGTGGATTATGTTAAAAGTCTAAATTACTTTGACGAAGTCTTGATAACTGAAGCTGGAACTACTATAGGAAGTCATTGTGGACCAAATACTTTGGGAGTATTGTTCATCGAGAAATAATTGCTCGATTTTGTGTGAAGGAAATGGGTAGAAGAGGAAAGAAAAGAAAAAGAAGAAATAGATTAATAATAGCAGTGGCATCAATAGTTATCGCATTTTTGATTGCTGTTATGATTCTTGTGACGATTTTTTCGCTAGATACGGACTCTAGCGAGGGAACCAAGTTTTTGCTAATGGATATTCCTTTGGCGTTTGCGATTGTGATGGTTTTCTTTTTCGCAAAGGATCGTCTCAAGTAATTGAACTGACAATTTTAACTGAAAAGTTATATAATAAAAATGGTGGTTATAAGGAGCAATTTATACGAAGAAGGTGTTTTAATTGTTTAAAAAAGGAGAATATGTTGTCCACGGAAGAAGTGGCGTTTGCGTAATTGAAAACATCACGACCACTGATATGTCGGAAGACAAAAACCAAAAGTATTATGTTTTGGTGCCCGTGAAAACTCCTGAAAGCAAGATTTTCTTCCCAGTTGATAATGACAGAATTGTTTTAAGACCAATCCTGACAAAAAACCAGGCTAGAAAAGTATTGCGAGACATGAAAAAAGTGGAGCCTGTATTTATCGCAAATGACAGGCAAAGAGAAGTCGTCTACAAAGAAGCTATCGCTTCGTGCGACTGTATGAAACTTGCTGAGATTATTAAAACTTTGCAGGTGCGTAGTAAAGAGCGCGAAAAACAAGGTAAAAGAAATACTTTTGTAGATGATAGATATTTAAAAGAAGCTAAAGACTTCTTAAATCACGAGTTTTCAATAGCATTAGAGATAGACCTAGACAAGATAGAAGATTATATTATTGAAAGAATAAAATAGAGGAACAGATTTATGAGTTACGATGATGAAAAATTTGAACCAACCCAGGAGATTGTCTTTGAAGAAGACGATGTGATTGAGGATTTCGATTTTCCTGAGGAGATGGACGAAGACATAGTCATTGAAGATGATGTTGAGGACGATAGAATTGAATTGGACGAAGATGACTATGAGGCAGGCTATGAAGATGCTACTAGAAAGGCTAGAGCAGAGGCCCGCGAAGAGACTAACAAAAATAAGAAGATGAACATTATTGCTATTGTTATAGCATGCGTAGTTGTGATGGCTATCGTTATAACAGCGGTTGTTCTATCAAATACTTTTTCTGGAGCACCTACGGATGAGACTACAGCAGTCACTGAAGCAACTTCAGAAGAAACTGAAACAGAAGAGACTGAGGTTTCAAAAGAGCACAAGAGTACTCAAAAACCTGTAGTGCAAACTACTAAGAAGAAAGTTAAACCTACTACTAAGAAACCAAAGCCAACAAAAGCACCACAGACTAAAGCGCCACAGACAAAGGCTCCAACAGATCCACCTCAAACTGAAGCGCCAGAGCCACCAACTAATTAATAGAGAACATTATGACTGTTAGTGATTATTTAATAAACTTAATAAGGGCTACAGTAAGAAATGAAATGCCAATGGAAAAACCAGAGGATATAAGTTGGAAAGATTTATTAGATCTTGCCAAACTTCACCAGGTAGTAGAGTTGGCATTTTTTTCTGTGGAAAAATTAGAAAATAAACCTGAGGGTGAAGCTAAGGCCCATTGGTTGAGAGAACATGAGCGAAGTGAAGTGATTGACATTCTCCAAAGAGAAGAAGCCGAGATGATCATTGAGCAGGCTGCCACAAAGGAGATTGAAATTCTTCCGCTTAAGGGCTATTTGTTTAAACAACTTTACCCTAAGACTACATTTAGAGAGATGGGAGATTTGGATTTCTTGATAGAGCCAGGTAAAGTAGATGAGATGGACTCTATCATGAAGCAAATGTCTTATTCGGCAGATGACGTGGGACTAGAAGATAGCCACGATGTATATAAGAAAGATCCTTACCTTGTGGTGGAAAATCACAGAAGATTGCTACCACCTACCGAGGAGAACCATTGGTACACTGATGATATTTGGAAAAGGCTTGAGAGCGACAGCGCCAATCTTTACCACAAACATATGACATGGACTGACTTTTACCTTTATCATCTGTTGCATTTCGAGAAGCATTACTCAATGGGCGGATGTGGTATAAGAAACATTGTGGATCAGTACTTTGCAATGACAGCTCTCAAAGACAAAATAGATTGGGACTTCGTCAAAGAAACTTTGCCGAAGATGAACTATGTAGAGTTTGAACAGATGGTGAAAGATTTAGCTCTTGCGTTGTTTGAAGATGGCGAGATGACAGAGGAACTTCATAAGTCATTGAAGTTTATGATAGATAGTGGAACTTACGGAACATTCGAAGAGTATCAAAAATTCGAGTTTGAAAATTACAAACGAACTCAAGGGATTAAGAGTAAAAAAGGATATTTCTTTAGACGAATGTTTATGGAAAGAGAAAGGATGGAATTTATTTATCCAAGTCTTAAGAAACATGGATGGTTACTTCCTTTCCTTTGGATACATAGATTGTTTAAAGCAATTTTCACAAAAAGTGGAAAAGTGAAAAGTGAAATGAAAGGCATGAAAAAATTATAGAGAGGTACATATGGGATTATTAGACAATTACGAGCCAAAAGAGGTATGGAAATTTTTTGAAGAGTTTAGCAAGATTCCTCACGGCTCAGGAAATATAAAAGAGATAAGTGACTACGTGGTAAAGTTTGCAAAAGACCGCGACCTTAAATACAGACAAGATGAAGTGGGAAATGTTGTCATCTTTAAAAATGGAACTGAAGGTTATGAATCTTCAGAGTCTGTCATTTTGCAAGGCCATATTGATATGGTTGCTGTAAAAGATGAAGACGTGAACAAAGACTTGGAAAAAGAACCTATCGAACTTGAGATTGTTCATGCTGATGACACATCAGATTCGGAAGGAATAAAAGGAGAGTTCAAGCACGACGAGTGGGTTACTGCAAAGGGAACCACACTGGGTGGCGATGATGGAATGGCTGTTGCTTATATGCTTGCCATTTTAGATTCCAATGAGATAAAACATCCACCACTTGAGTGTGTGTTTACAATAGACGAAGAAATAGGAATGATAGGTGCGACAGAACTTGATGTATCAGACCTTAAAGGTAAAATTTTGCTTAACGCAGATTCTCAGCACGAAGGAAAGTTTGTGGTGGGCTGCGCTGGCGGAGTAATAGTTGAGGGTAGTCTTCCAATCAATAAAGAACCAATCACTCCATATGTTATTGAGTTTAGAATTGATGGATTGACTGGCGGACATTCAGGAACTGCTATTGACCAGTACAGAATGAATGGTCTAGTGGCAATGGGAAGAATTCTTCTTAAATGTTTCCAGAATGTTGGAATGAGAATTATTACAGTGGATGGTGGAGTGGCAGACAATGCTATCCCAACAGAAGCTGAAGCGGCTGTCGTAGTGTTAGAAGAAAACAGAGAAGAGACAGTAAAGATAATCAAAGAAACTTTTGAAGAGATTAAGGCAGAGTACAAGAACACTGATCCAAATGCTAACTTAACTATAAACGAAGTGGGCGAGCAAGATGTAAGAGCCCTAGGAGATGGATCTACACTTGCCACTATTATTGCTCTTTCCAATATGCCAAATGGTATTCAAAGATATGATGCCAAGATGAAGAGCGTTGAAACTTCACTTAACTTGGGTGTAGTTAGAACTGAAGATGACAGAGTGACATTTACATTCTTGGTTAGAAGTACAAAAGAAACTGCCAAGTGGAATGTGGTAGAACAGATTCGCGCTTTAACAGAAATCTTTGGCGGAGAAATCAAAACATACGGAAAGTATAATGGATGGGAGCCAATAGAGAATTCAAAAATCACAAAGGTGATGACAGAGAGCTTTAAGAACTTGTTCGGCAAAGAACCAAAAGTGGGAACAGTACATGCTGGACTAGAGTGTGGAATCTTCTGCGATAAGATAGAAGGACTTGATGTTATCTCGTTTGGTCCACAGGTCGATGATATTCACACCACTGATGAAAAAGCAAGTATTCTTTCAGCGCAGAGATGTTGGGAGCTGATACTAAAGACATTAGAAGAATTAAAATAAGATTTATAAGGCTAGGCAAAATGATGCCTAGTCTTTTTTTGTGCAACTGTAAAGTGTCTTTACACCTGTCTTGTCAGATGCAGGTAAATATGCTATAATTCTTCCCAAGTCGCTTAAGAGAGATTAATTATGAGAACAGACATACTTATAGTGGGAAGTGGTTGTGCCGGACTTTACTGTGCGCTCAACCTTCCCGAAGACAAAGAAATATTGATTATTACAAAAGACACTGTGGAGAATAGTGATTCATATCTAGCCCAGGGTGGTATTTGTATGCTTAGAGACGAGGAGGACTTTGACAGTTACTTCGAAGATACAATGCGCGCTGGCGGATATATGAACAAGCCAGAAGCAGTGGAAACTATGATCAAGGAATCACCTGAGCTTATTGAAGATTTGATGAAGTTGGGTGTTGATTTCACGCGTGATGAAAAGGGAAACCTAAAGTTTACAAAAGAAGGCGCGCATCATAACGAGCGAATTTTGTATCACGAGGATGCCACCGGCAAAGAAATCATGGTTCACCTTTACGAGGAATGCAAAAAGAGAAAGAACATCACCATCAAAGAGCATTGGACAATGGTAGATATCCTAAGTTCCGATAACAGATGCTTTGGAATAATCGCAAACAAAAATGGAGATGGACTTGATACCATTTATGCTGACTACACAGTTTTGGCTTGCGGAGGTATAGGTGGAATATATAAATACTCCACAAACTTTAAGCACATAACAGGTGATGGAGTGGCAGTGGCCATTAGGCACGGTGTTAAAGTTAAAAACGTAAATTATGTGCAAACACACCCTACCACATTCTACATAGAGAAAAACCCAGACAGGAGTTTCTTGATTTCAGAATCGGTTCGCGGTGAGGGAGCACATCTATATAACAACAAGGGCGAGCGTTTCACAAACGAATTAAAGCCTAGAGATATTGTTACTGAAAATATTATTGCCGAGATGGAAAAAGAAGGCGCAGACAATGTTTGGCTATCGTTCAAACCAATTGACCCAAAAGAACTTGAGACGCATTTTCCAAATATTGTTCAGTACTGTAGAGACCAGGGTTATGATGTTCCAGATCAAATGATTCCAATCATTCCAGCCCAGCATTACTTTATGGGAGGAATCAAGGTTGATCTAAATTCTAAGAGTTCTATGGAACAGCTCTACGCAGTGGGAGAGACTTCATGTAACGGAGTGCACGGTCACAACAGACTGGCAAGTAACTCGCTGCTAGAGAGTATGGTATTTGCGAAGCGTGCAGCCATAGATATGATGGAACACTACGATGAAGTTAAGACTAAACAGTTTAATCAAATAGACTGGAGCGAATACGAAGATTTAGAAAAGTGGCAAGAAGAAAACAAACAGATAATCTTGCAAGAGATAGAAGATGAAAACGAAAAGGAGACCAATATGTTTGATCCAATTACATTAAAAATGAATGTAGATCCACTAATTGAAAGTGCTTTGAAGGAGGATGTCACAAGCGAGGACGTGACTACTAATTCAGTTATGCCAAACGCTGTAGCAGGTAAGGTGGAACTTATCTGTAAGGAAGACGGTGTGATTTGTGGACTTCAAGTATTCCAGAGAGCATTCGAGATGCTAGATGAAAATGTAAACGTGCATCTTCACGTGAAAGACGGAGATGTTGTGGAGAAAGGTCAAAGACTTGGCTCTGTTCGTGGTGATATCAGAGTTCTTTTGGTGGGCGAGCGTACAGCTCTTAACTTCCTACAGAGAATGAGTGGAATTGCTACATATACACATTCTATTGCACAGATGTTAGAGGGAAGTAAGACTAAACTTCTAGATACAAGAAAGACTACACCTAACAATCGTATTTTTGAAAAGTATGCAGTGCGCGTGGGTGGTGGTCACAATCATAGATATAACCTAAGTGATGGCGTGCTACTTAAGGATAATCACATAAGTGCAGCAGGCGGTGTGAAAGAAGCTATAAAGGCAGCCAAAGACTATGCTCCATTTGTTAGAAAGATAGAGGTGGAAGTTGAGAGTCTTGATATGGTGAAAGACGCAGTGGAAGCTGGCGCAGATATCATTATGCTAGACAATATGGACCACGAGCACATCAAAGAAGCAATTGGTGTAATCGATGGAAGAGCAGAGATAGAAGTTTCTGGAAATGTCACAAAGGACAATGTAGAAAAACTGTTAGATTTGGGAGTAGATTATATTTCAAGTGGAGCGCTTACACATTCAGCGCCTAGTCTTGATATTTCTTTGAAGAACTTACATAGAGTATAGTCTTAAAAGAGGAAACATTTATGGATGGAAGTATTAGAAGAGAAAAAATATTAAAAATTCTTCGCGAGAGTGATGAGCCGGTGTCTGGTGGTAAGTTTGCAAAAAACTTTAATGTCTCCAGACAAGTTTTGGTGCAGGATATCGCTCTTCTTCGTGCTGCCAACCACGATATTATTGCCACCCACAAAGGATACATTCTTCAGAACGAAGATAAAACTTTGAGAGTGTTTAAAGTTAAGCACGAGCCAGACAAAATGCTAGATGAGTTAAACATTATTGTCGACTGTGGTGGAAAGATAGAAGATGAGTTTGTCTATCACAAGATGTACGGAGTTATCCGTGTAAATATGGGTGTGAAATCCAGACGTGATGCCGAGAAATACGTGGAGGAAGTGAACGGAGATATTTCACTTCCACTTGAAATGGTAACATCAGGTTTTCACTATCACACGGTGACAGCAGACAGCGAAGAAGTGCTAGATGATATACAAGATGAACTACAGAAAAATGGATATTTAGTAGCTCTTCGAGACTACGAACCAGTTGATTTTTGGAGTTAATAAAAAGGTTGCGAAAGCAGCCTTTTTTATTTGGTTTAACGGCGTATAGTTAAGTGTTTTTTAGAAGGTTATATGGTATAATCTATAACTAGCGAAAGTGAAAACTTTGGCTAACATTAAAATAGTAAGGGATGAAAAATGAGTAATAATCAAAATAGAAAACAGGATCCAGAAGAAAGAAAAAGAAAAATAATACTTATAGCAATTGCGCTAGGTGCAGCAATTCTATTTACAGTGCTTACATCTTTCTTCTACGATTCACTAACAAAGAAAGAAATTTCATATAATGAATTTATTTCATTTTTGGATCAAGGAGTAGTGAAGGAAGTAGTCTTTGACGGAGACAAAATCGTAATCACTCCTGAGTCCAAGGGCAATGAGATAGTTAAAGTAACTTATTGGACTACAGATATTAAAGATCCAGATATTATTTCTGAGTTAAAGACCACATACAAAGGCGTGAGATTTAAAGGTGCGCAAGCTAGTACATCAGCTGCCATTTTGGAATTCTTACTAACATGGATTTTACCTCTAGTATTTTTCTGGTTCTTATTCTCTACGCTTATGCGCCGTCAAGGTGGAGGCAGTGGAGGAATCTTTGGCGTAGGAAAATCCAATGCCAAAGTATATGTACAAAAAGATACTGGTGTTACATTTAAGGATGTAGCAGGACAAAAGGAAGCCAAAGAATCAGTGGCAGAGCTTGTAGACTTCTTGCATAATCCTAAGAAGTATACTGAGATTGGTGCAAAACTACCTAAGGGTGGATTGTTAGTAGGTCCTCCTGGTACTGGTAAAACTTTGCTTGCTAGAGCAGTGGCAGGTGAAGCACAAGTTCCATTCTTCTCACTTAGCGGTTCAGACTTTGTTGAGATGTTTGTGGGTGTTGGCGCATCAAGAGTTCGTGACTTGTTTAAGCAAGCTGAGCAGCAAGCGCCATGTATTATCTTTATCGATGAGATTGATGCTATTGGTAAGAGTAGAGATTCAAGATTTGGCGGAGGAAACGATGAGAGAGAGCAGACTCTTAACGCGTTACTAGCTGAGATGGATGGATTTGATCCTACAAAGGGAATCTTGATTTTGGCTGCTACTAACAGACCAGAAGTGTTAGACCCAGCGCTACTTAGACCAGGTCGTTTTGACAGAAGAATTATTGTAGACACTCCAGACCTTAAAGGTCGTATTGATACATTGAAAGTTCACTCTAGAAATGTGAAGTTAGACGAGACAGTAGATCTAGAAGCAATTGCAAATATTACTTCAGGTGCTGTAGGCTCAGACCTCGCAAACATGGTGAATGAGGCAGCTATCAATGCTGTTAAGCAGGGAAGAAAAGCTATTTCACAGGATGACTTGATGGAAGCTGTGGAAGTAGTTATTGCTGGTAAAGAAAAGAAAGACAGAATCCTAAGCAAGGAAGAGAAAAAGATTGTGGCTTACCACGAAGTGGGACACGCTCTTGTTTCTGCTCTTCAAAAAGATGCAGAGCCAGTTCAAAAGATTACAATCATTCCTCGTACTATGGGTTCGCTTGGCTATGTTATAGCTGCTCCTGAGGAAGAGAAGTTCTTAATGAGCAAGGATGAGCTAGATGCTAAACTCGTAATGCTTCTTGCTGGTCGTGCATCAGAAGAGATTGTGTTTAATTCAATTACTACTGGAGCTTCTAACGATATGGAAAAGGCCACTGAGACAGCTAGATCTATGATTGCTCAGTATGGTATGTCTGAGAAGTTCGGACTTATGAGTCTAGAGCAGATAGAAGATCCTTATCTTGGTAGAAACACAAGAATGAATTGCAGTGATAAGACTGCTACAGAGATAGAGGAAGAAGTTAAGAAACTTCTTGCTGAGAGATATAAAGATGCCAAGAAACTTCTTACAGAAAATAGAGATAAGCTAGATAAGATTGCAGAGTATCTTTACGAGAAAGAAACAATTACAGGAAAAGAATTTATGGACATTTTCCATTTGGATGATAGAAAAGAAGAAATGGAGAACAATATAGAAACTAACGAAGACGAGACAGAATAAATTTAGATAATGAGTAGTTTTGATATAAAAGAAGAACTAAAAAAAGTACCACAGACTCCAGGCGTTTATTTGATGAAAAACTCTCACGCAGATGTAATCTATGTGGGTAAAGCCATCAATTTAAAACGCCGAGTCAGTTCGTACTTTAGAGCGGGAGCCCGTCACAGTCAAAAGATAGCGTCCATGGTATCCAATGTAGATGCCTTCGAGTACATTATCACTGACTCTGAACTAGAGGCTCTCATTTTAGAATGTAATCTAATAAAAGAATACAGACCAAAGTACAACACGATGCTTATGGATGACAAGACTTATCCATATATCCAGGTGACTTTGGGCGAGGACTTTCCAAAGATTAGACTTTCTAGAAAAATGAAAAAGGATAAAAACAAATACTATGGTCCATTTACTAGTGGTCTAGCAGTTAGAGATACTATTGAACTACTCCAAAAGATGTACAAAATAAGAAACTGCAACAAGTCTCTTGAGGCAGATGCAGAAGGTCTTGCCAAACCTAACGGTAGACCTTGTCTTTACTATCATATTGGTCAGTGCGATGGCGCATGCCAGGGAATGATTTCTAAAGATGATTATAAAAAGCACGTGGAAGATGCAATGAGCTTTCTTGACGGAAAGTTCACTGAAGTGCGCGATGAATTAGAAGAGAAAATGATGGAGGCTTCCAACAATCAAGATTTCGAGGCCGCCAAAGAATACAGAGATTTGATTGCTAGCATCAATCATGTAGCAGGAAATCAAAAGATTGTCACTCACAAGTTTGAGGACAGAGATATTATTGCTTACGACTCTTTAGAGGGAGAGACAGTGGTAGTTGTTTTCTTTGTGAGAAATGGAAAGTTGATTGGAAGAGAAAACTTCTATATGAAGACAGAAGAAAACGACGGCAAAGAAATTCTAACCAACTTTATCAAGCAGTATTATATAGGAACACCATTCATTCCTCATCAGATTTTGACGCAGGAGGAAGTGGATGAGCCTGAACTTATAAGTGAGATGTTATCTAGAAATTTAAACTACACAGTTCAGATTGCAAATCCAAAGAAGGGTCAGAAAGAAAAGCTAGTTGAGCTTGCTCAGAAGAATGCAGCCAACTTACTCAAGCAGAATAAAGAGAGATACAGAAGAGAAGAAAAAAGAACTGTGGGTGCTGTTAAGGAAATTGAAAAACTTATCGGCATTTCAGATGTAGTTCGAATAGAGTCTTACGATATTTCAAACACAAGTGGATATGAGTCAGTGGGATCTATGGTTGTTTATGAAAATGGAAAGCCAAAGAGGAACCACTACAGAAAGTTTAAGATAAAGACTGTGCAAGGACCTGATGATTACGCGAGTATGCATGAGGTTTTGCTACGCCGCTTCACACACGGCCTAGAATCAAAAGACGATATGGATTCATTTGCCAAATTCCCAGATTTGCTTTTGATGGACGGTGGAAAAGGACAAGTTAATATTGCGCTGGAAGTTTTAAAAGAAGTGGGACTTGATATTCCAGTTTGTGGAATGGTAAAAGACGATAACCACAACACTAGAGGCCTTTATTTTAACAACGAAGAAATAGATATTGACAAACGAAGCGAAGCGTTTAAACTAATCACGAGAATTCAGGATGAGACTCACAGATTTGCTATTGAGTATCACAGAAGATTACGAGGCAAGAAGGAAATCAAGTCTATCTTGGATGATATAGAAGGAGTGGGCCCTAGCAGAAGAAAGGCTTTGATGAAGGCATTCAAAGATATTGACAAAATTAGAAGCGCTAGCGTGGAAGAACTGACAAAAGCCGATGGCATAACAGAAAATGTAGCCAAAAACATTTACGAGTATTTTCATAAATGATAAAATAATAAAGATGGAGTAAAACTATTCTTATAAATCGGAGGATGTTATGGAGAATCTTAGATTTAGCGAAATCGTTAAAAATTATGGACTAGTATATTACACACCTGAGATAGATCCAGATGATGTAATCATTAACACGCCAGAAGTTAACAGACCTGCTTTGCAGCTGGCTGGCTTTTTTGAGCACTTTGATAAAGAGCGTGTTCAGGTTATTGGAAATGTGGAATGTGCTTTCCTTGATAATATGGAAAAGAAAAACCGTGTTTGGGTTTATGATAAATTGATGAGCAGTGGAATTCCTTGCCTTATCATTTGTCGAGGAGTAGACCCAGACAAAGAACTATTAGAAGCAGCAGTTAAATACGGAGTGCCAGTAGCTACTACAGAGATGGCTACTTCGCCATTTGACGCGGAACTTACTAGATGGCTTCACGTACAGCTTGCGCCAGAAAAGACTATCCACGGAGTGTTGGTAGATGTGTACGGCGAAGGTGTTTTAATTATGGGTGAGAGCGGCATCGGTAAATCAGAAGCTGCCCTTGAACTAATCAAGCGCGGACATAGACTAGTAAGTGACGATGTGGTTGTTGTTAAGAAAGTAAGTGATGAGACTTTGATTGGAACATCACCTGATATGACAAAGCATTTGATTGAACTTCGCGGTATCGGAGTGATTGATGTTAAGGCACTGTTTGGTGTTGAAAGTATATTGGATACTGCCAACATTGATATGGTTATCCAACTAGAAGAGTGGGACCGCGGCAAAGATTATGACAGACTTGGCTTAATAGATCACCACATTGATATTCTTGGAAACCAAGTTATAAGTTACAACATCCCAGTAAGACCTGGTAGAAACGTAGCAGTAATAGTTGAGTCTGCTTCAGTTAACCACAGACAGAAAATGCTTGGATATAATGCAGCAAAAGAATTAGAGAGAAGAGTGGAAGAAAGTTTCTCAGATGATAAATAATTGTTTAGTGAGGAAGACTAAAGAATTTAGGAGTTAACATGAGAGAATATTGTTTTGGAGTGGATGTCGGTGGCACCACAGTAAAAATTGGATTAATAAAAACTACTGGTGAGATAGTAGAAAAGTGGGAGATAGAGACTGACACTAGTAATAATGGTGAAAACATATTGGGAGATATTTGTAAATCTCTTGATGCCAAACTAGAACAGTGGAATCTTAAACCAAATGATGTAGAGGGAGTAGGAATTGGACTTCCAGGCCCAGTGCTTGAAAATGGAACAGTTTTAAACTGTGTAAATTTAGGCTGGGGTACTTTTAATGTGGTAGAAAAAATGTCACAGTTGTTCCATGATGTTCCAGTGAAGGCCGACAACGATGCCAATGTGGCAGCGCTGGGTGAAGACTGGATGGGAGCAGGAAAAGATTACAGCAGCATAGTAATGGTTACTCTTGGCACTGGTGTAGGTGGCGGAGTGATTATTAATAATAAAATAGTTCAGGGCTTTAACGGAGGCGCTGGAGAAATTGGACACATCACTGTAAATGAAGATGAGACTGAAAGTTGTAACTGCGGAAGATTTGGATGTCTAGAACAGTATTGTTCAGCCACAGGTGTGGTTAGACTTGCTAATAGATATTTGGAAAGTCACGGTGAGCCTACCAAGATGAGAGATATGAACCCTCTTGCTTGTAGAGACGTGTTTAACTTAGCAAAAGATGGTGACGAGGGAGCCATGGCTGTAGTTAGAGAGATGTCAGACTACCTCGGCAAAGGACTTGCTGTTATTGCCAGCGTAGTTAACCCACAAGCTTTTGTGATAGGCGGTGGAGTGAGCAAGGCTGGACAGTTTTTGATTGACAATGTTGAAAATATTTATAGAAAAAGTTGTTTTGCACCATGTAGCAATGCTGAAGTAAAATTAGCAGAACTTGGCAACGATGCAGGAATCATTGGAGCGGCAGCTTTAGTTTCTAGAGCAGAAGACAAAGTAATTTTAGACTAAGGATTTAAGATGATAGATACTTTAAAACAGATTGTTGGAGAAAACAGCATATTAGAAAATGAGAACATGGCAAATCACACTACATTCAAGTGTGGTGGAAATGCCAGTCTTTATATTGCACCCAACTCTACAGATGAACTTGTAAAAGTGCTAGAAGTTTTAAGAAGTGAAAACTATCCATATATGGTTATCGGAAACGGAAGTAACTTGCTAGTTAAAGATGAGGGTTATGATGGAGCTATAGTGGAAGTTGATAAAAAGATTTCTGAGATAGATGTGCGTGGTGAAGAAATAGTAGTGGAAGCTGGAGCCAAACTATCAAAGGTGGCTACTATTGCTATGGAAAATGATTTGGCTGGTTTTGAGTTTGCACACGGAATTCCTGGAAATATGGGTGGTGCAGTTGTAATGAATGCTGGAGCCTACGGCGGAGAGATGAAAGATGTTCTAAAGTGGGTGAAGGTAGTAGATCAAAATGGTGAGATTAAAACTCTAGAGAATGAAGAACTAGAATTGGGATATAGAACAAGCCGAGTAATGAAAGAAAAGATGATAGTACTAGAGGCATGTATCAAACTTGAACTTGGAGTGATGGGTGAGATAGCAGAAGTTATGGCTCTTCTTATGAGCAAGAGAAAAGCTAGTCAGCCATTAGAGTATCCAAGTGCAGGTTCAACATTTAAAAGACCTGAGGGTTACTATGCCGGAAAGTTAGTGCAGGATGCTGGCATGAAAGGTTACCGCGTGGGCGATGCCATGGTGTCAGATAAGCACAGCGGATTTGTAATCAACTGTGGAAATGCCACAGCTACAGAAGTAATTCAGGTTATTAAGGATGTACAGGCTAAAGTGAAGGAAGACTTTGGCGTAGATTTAGAAACAGAAGTAAGAATTATCGGATAAAACACTGGTTTACATAAATGTGAGGTATAAAATATGCGTTTTGTAATTGTAACCGGAATTTCCGGAGCAGGAAAAATTTCAGCATTAAAGATTTTTGAGGACAGCGGTTTCTACTGCGCAGATAATCTACCTATTGAGTTAATCAATAACTTTGCAGATTTGGTTTTTGCTGAAAACAGCGAGAAGAACAAAGTAGCAATAGGAGTAGATATCAGAAGTGGTGCTCGTCTTGATAAGATGAACGATGTTCTTAAAGAACTAAAAGAAAAGGATCAAGACTATGAGATTCTATTCTTAGATTGTGACAACGACACATTGGTTAAACGTTTTAAAGAGACAAGACGCTCTCACCCAATGGGTGACAAAGACAGTGTGTACAACGAGATAGAAGAGGAAAGAGAAAAGTTAGCTTTCCTAAAAGATCAAGCCGACTATATTATTGATACTACTAATCTTTTAATAAGAGATTTACGAAAAGAGATAGAAAACATCTTTATAAAAGATAAAGAGTACAACAACTTATATGTAACTATCCTATCTTTCGGTTTTAAATATGGTGTACCTGCAGATTGCGATTTGGTGTTTGACGTAAGATTCTTGCCAAACCCATACTACGTACCAAAACTTAAAAAGAAAACGGGCGAAGACAAAGATGTACAAGAGTTTGTACTTAATTCACCAGTTTCAGAAATATTTATCGACAAACTTTTTGATATGGTAGACTTCCTAATTCCAAACTACATAGATGAGGGAAAGAACCAACTAGTTATCGGTATTGGTTGTACAGGTGGGCATCACAGATCAGTTACAGTAGCTAATGAACTATACAAAAAACTTTCTACAGATGATAAAGATTACGGCTTGAGAAAAGCACACCGTGATATTGATAGATAATTATGAGTTTTACTTCAAAAGTAAAAACTGAATTAGCGGATCGCATTAGTAATGCAAAACATTGCAGGGTAGCAGAGATTGCTGCCCTGATTTCAATGTGTGGAAATGTTTCAATAGATGAACATGACCATTACACAGTAAATATCAAGACTGACACAGAAGTGACAGCTAAGAAATTTAGAGAACTTCTCTGGAAATCTTTCCATATAGATACAGATGTGGAGGAGAAGGATAAGCAACTATCTCACTCCAAGAAAACATATATTGTTGAAATTAAGAATAGTAAAGATGCTCTTTTTGTTTTGAACGAGACTAAAATTATGAACAGTCAAAATGAGATAGAAGAGCAGATGAATATCGATAAAAATGAAATAATTAAAAGGGACTGTTGCAAGAGAGCCTATCTTAGAGGTGCATTTCTAGCAGCAGGGTCTATTAGCAACCCAGAAAAGTCTTATCATTTTGAGATTAACTGCACAAACGAAAACAAAGCTAACCAAATAGTGGATATATTAAAGTCCTTTGACGTGGATGCAAAGACTTTGAATAGGAGAAGTAAGTTCATTGTGTATTTAAAGGACAGCGAGAAAGTGGTAGATGCGCTAAACATTATGGAAGCGCCTATTGCGCTACTAGAAGTTGAGACTATTAAGATTGACAAGCAGATGGCTAACAAGGTAAATAGACAGATGAACTGCGATCAAGCTAATATCAATAAGACGGTTAATGCTTCGCAAAGAATGATTGAGAATATTAATTATATAGAAGAGGAAGTTGGGCTTTCATACTTGCCAGAGAAACTCCAGCAAATTGCACGAATTAGGGTGGAAAATCCGGATGCATCTTTGCAGGAAATTGGCGATATGATGGTACCATCTCTAGGCAAATCTGGAGTTAATCATAGGCTAAGAAAGATTAGCGAAATTGCCGAGAATTTAAGGGCTGAAGAAGGGTCTAAATAGGCTTATAGCCTTTTGACAAAGGCAGTTATAGTGTAGTAAAATGACTACTAGGATTATTTGTATCGGAGATGATTTTATGAGCAGAGTTAGAGCAATGTTTGTATACTTTTTTGTACTTTTAGGTGAGGCTGCGCTTGTTTTTATGGCAAAGGAGCCTACTACTTGTACAGGTACAATTTATATCATGAAAATCACAGGCGGAAACCAGCTTGATAAGGTGGAGAAGGTTAGACAGTTGTCCCACATTACAGTTGGTGTTATCTGTTTGTTGGCTTGTATTGGATTATTACTTATGGCGATTGACCTAATTGGAGGAAAGTCCAAAGGGCTACTCAAGTTTGCATATTTATTTATGGCAGTTTATAACTTGATTCAAGTAGTTGCTTGTATTTACATCTTCGCATCTACAGATCTCATTAGATCAAGTACACAGAAAGCTAATTGCTTAGTTTACTTTATCTCGCAATGTATACTACTTATAGTTATGAGTTTGTATATTTTACGTGAGTTAGGCTTGATGAGATTTTTGGATAAATTATCTGCAGTATTATTGCTAGCTATTGTTGGCCAGATAGTATCAAATGGTTTATTACTAAGAAATGCTAATATAAAGGAATCATTGATTTATGGTTGCATTACAGCATTACCAACGTTGGCGATATTTGTTTTTGAGGCATTTGTTTTGGAGGCTTCGATACGACAGAATAGATAATCGAAAGTACAAACTTCCGGAAAACCTTCCGGAAGTTTTTTACAATAGGGAGACTTATGGATTTTACACATTTGCATGTCCATACAGAATACAGTCTGTTGGACGGCTCAAGTAAAATTAAAGAGATTACAAAGCAGGCCAAGGAGCTTGGAATGAACAGTCTCGCCATTACAGATCACGGTGTGATGTATGGCGCGATTGATTTTTATCGTGCGGCCAAAGATGCTGGCATTAAGCCAATTATTGGTTGCGAGGTCTATGTGGCTCCAGGTTCAAGGTTTGAAAAAGAAGCAGGTGAAAGTGAGGACCGTTACTATCACCTCATTTTGCTTGCAGAAAACAATAAGGGTTATGAGAACCTCTGCAAGATTGTATCTAAAGGTTTTGTGGACGGATTTTACTACAAGCCAAGAGTGGATTACGAAGTGCTAGAAGAATTCCATGAGGGAATCATTTGTCTTAGTGCTTGTCTTGCGGGTGAAGTTCAAAGAAACTTAGCGCGTGAAGATTACGAGGCCGGCAAAGAAGCCGCACTTAAGTATTTAAAGATTTTTGGCGAGGGTAACTATTTCCTTGAGATGCAAGATCACGGAATCCCTGAGCAGCAGACTGTAAATCAGCAATTGCTAAGACTTAGCAAAGATATAAATGTGGATTTGGTTTGTACAAACGATGTTCACTATACATACAAAGACGATGTGGAAGCACATGACATTTTGCTTTGCATACAAACTGGTAAACGCAAAAGCGATGAAGACAGAATGCGCTACGAAGGTGGCCAGTATTATTTGAAGAGCCCAGAGGAGATGGCAGAGTTATTTAAGTATGCGCCACAGGCTCTTGAAAATACACAAAAGATTGCAGACAGATGTAATGTGGACTTTGAGTTTGGAGTCACAAAGTTGCCTAACTTTGACGTGCCAGAAGGTTATACTCCTTGGACATATCTAAAGGAACTTTGCGAGAAGGGGTTAGAGAAGAGATACCCTGTTATGCGAGGAGAGGAAGATCCAAACTGCAGCGCTACTAAAGAAGAACTCCAAGAGAGACTTAACTTTGAATTAAATACGATTAAGGATATGGGATACATTGAGTATTTCTTGATTGTTTGGGACTTTATAGATTACGCGAAGAGAAACGGAATCCCTGTAGGCCCAGGACGTGGTTCGGCTGCGGGTAGTATCGTTTCATATTGTTTAGAGATTACAGACATTGAGCCAGTTCGTTACAACTTGCTATTTGAGCGTTTCCTAAATCCGGAGCGTGTGTCTATGCCCGATATTGATATCGACTTCTGTATCGAGAGACGCCAGGAAGTGATTGATTACGTGGCAGAAAAGTACGGCAAAGACCATGTGGCTCAGATTGTTACTTTTGGAACACTTAAAGCGAAGGGTGTAGTAAGAGACGTGGGACGTGTTCTTGATATGCCTTATGCTAGATGCGATCAAATCGCAAAAATGATTCCAAACGAGTTAAATATTACTTTGGCGGAAGCCCTTGCTACTAGCAACGAACTAAAGACAGAGTACGATAGTGACCCAGAGGTTAAATACTTAATTGATATGTCAATGAGACTAGAGGGACTTCCACGTCACGCATCAATGCATGCGGCCGGCGTAGTTATCTGTGCTAAACCTGTGGATGAGTATGTTCCTTTGTCGCTAGCGAGCGATGGTTCCATCACCACACAATACATTATGACTACGCTAGAAGAACTAGGACTTCTTAAAATGGACTTCCTTGGTCTTCGAAACTTAACTGTAATTCAAAACACAATCGACCTTATAAAAGAAAACAAGGGCGATGTGGTCAACTTAAAAGAAATAGATTACGACGATAAGAAAGTTCTAGGATATATCGGAACAGGAAACACTGAGGGCATCTTCCAACTTGAGAGCGCAGGTATGAAGAGTTTTATGAAGGAACTTAAGCCTCAGTCTCTAGAAGATGTTATAGCCGGTATTTCTTTGTACCGTCCAGGTCCTATGGACTTTATTCCAAAATATGAAGAGGGCAAGAATAATCCTGGCGCGGTTACTTACGATTGCCCAGAGCTTGAGCCTATCCTCAAACCAACTTATGGCTGTATCGTATACCAAGAGCAAGTTATGCAGATAGTTCGTGACTTGGCTGGATATACACTTGGCAGAAGTGATTTGCTTCGCCGTGCTATGAGTAAGAAGAAACAAGACGTCATGGACAAAGAACGTCAGAACTTCGTTTACGGTAATGAGGACGAGGGCGTCAAAGGATGCGTAAACAACGGAATAGATGAGGCTATCGCCAATAAGATTTATGATGAGATGACAGATTTTGCAAAGTATGCGTTTAATAAGTCTCACGCGGCAGCTTATGCTGTAGTGGCGTATCAAACAGCATATCTCAAATACTATTATCCAACAGAGTTTATGGCAGCTATGCTTTCATCTGTTATGGACAACTCATCTAAGGTGGCAGAGTATATCTACTCATGTCGTTCAATGGGAATTGAGATTTTGCCGCCAGATATCAATGAGGGATTTAGTGATTTCTCAGCAGCAGGAGATAGCATCAGATATGGACTTACAGCTATTAAGAGTGTAGGTCGTCCTATCATTTCAGCTATCATTGAAGAGCGCGAGAAGAACGGCAAGTTCAATGATATAGACGAGTTCATTTCTAGAACTATGCAGCACGGTGTTAACAAGCGTGCGATTGAAAACTTCATCAAATGTGGAGCGTTTGATTCATTTGGCGCTACAAGAAAACAGATGATGATGGTTTATAACGATATTTGCGACAGTATCTCACAGGAAAACAAGACTGCTATGGAAGGACAAGTTTCATTCTTTGATATAGCAGATGAAGAGACTAAAGATGCATACAAAGTTAAACTTCCAAACTGTGGCGAGTTTGACAAAGAACAACTTTTAGAATTTGAAAAAGAGATTCTTGGAATATATGTAAGTGGACATCCACTAGATGAATTGGAAGATAAGTGGAAGAGCCACATTACAAATATTTCAATTGACTTTAACGAGCCAGAGGAAGGCGAAGATCCAAAGGTTAAAGACAAGAGCAAAGTGACAGTGGGCGGAATCATAAATACTTTGACGAAGAAGTTCACTAAGAAGGGCCAACAGATGGCGTTTATCACTTTGGAAGATTTGGTGGGAACTGTGGAAGTGATTGTCTTCCCAAGACAGTACGAGCAGTACAGAACTCTTATGGAAGAGGGCCAGATTATCTTTGTATCGGGCGAAGCTCAGATAGAAGAAAACAATGACGGAAAGATTATTGCTAATAACATTTCCGCATTTGGCGATATGCCTTCAAAAGTTTGGGTTTCATTCAAGAACAGAGATGAATACTTTGACCAAGAAAAAGAATTTGAAAACTTGCTATGGGAGAATCACGGAAATGATACGGTGATGGTTTACTTGGCAGAAGATAAGCAAATAAAACAGATGGATGCAAAGTTTAATGTGAATGCCTCATCTGAATTCATAGCAAAACTAAAAGAAAAATATGGCGAGGAGAATGTGAAATGATAATCACATCTACTAGCAATGAGCAAATCAAAAAAATAGTGAAATTACGCGAGAAGTCCAAAGAGCGAAAATCTGTGGGCTTGTTTGTGGTAGAAGGAATCAGAATTTTCAAAGAGATTCCAGCGTTCGATATTGATTCTGTTTATGTGTCAGAAAGTTTTGTAAACAATTACATCAATGTTGATAAGGAAAGCACAACAGATAACAGATATGACAATATTCCAGATTTGTTTAGCAGAGTGGATTACACAGTAGTGGCTGACAATGTGTTTAAGAAATTGTCTGACACTGTAAATCCTCAAGGAGTGTTAGCCGTTGTTAGAATGCAAGACTACACTTTAGAAGAACTATTGAACGAGCGCGACAAAGAAAATAGCTGCATCGTAGTTTTAGATAAAATCCAAGATCCAGGAAACCTTGGAACTATTATTAGAACTGGAGAGGGAGCAGGTATCACAGGAGTGGTTATGAGCGCTGATACAGTGGACCTTTATAATCCAAAAGTTATTCGCTCAACTATGGGCTCAATCTTTAGAGTTCCATGTGTGATAGTAGATGACTTAGGTGCAGCAGTTAACGAGATTAAGGCTAGTGGAGTTTCAACATACGCAGCACATCTAGACGGAGAAGATATAGCAAGTGTGGAACTTGAAAATGATAGAGCATTCCTTATTGGAAATGAAGCAAATGGACTCAGTGATGAGATTGCAAATTTAGCAGATAAAAAAATAAAGATTCCAATGGAAGGTGAAGTGGAATCTTTAAATGCAGCTGTAGCCACAGCAATTTTAATATATAGATAAGTAATCACATATTGTATGTGATAATAATATATGTTATAATGAATCGGAACAGAACAGATCTAAAGGTGAACAACAACTAGGAGGTTAATACATTACGACTTGACCTTCTATAAAGAGTTCCCTGCGAGTTTAACGACTTGTATGTGCCGGTGCAAAAGCGCCGGCACTTTAAAAATACGGAGGATAAATATGAAGACTTATTTAAAGAGAACAATAGTAATGGTACTTGCGCTAGCTATGGTCTTTGGCGTAGCCGGATGTGATCTTTTCAAGAAAACAAACAAAGGTCACACGGATCTTTTCTGGTACATGAATTTGACTGAGGAGAAAGAAAACGGCAAAGAAGTTCATTTTACTTCAGACATGGGAGATGTGGCAGCAGTGGCATTGGAAGATGACTATGCAGAAGAATACGGCATAGTGAAAGATGGTGACTGCTTTGTAAATATCGACAGCATCAAGAGTGGAGTGGACGATAGGTTCCACTATGACAAAAACGAAGGTCTTGTAATGTTTACAAACGCTACTGAGGTTATAACTTCTGACGTTGGCAAGAGCGAACTTAAAAATGGAGAGTCTAAAGACTATCAGATTTCATTTGTGGAGAATGGCAAGTGCTATGTAAATATGGAATTTGTGACAGACTGCATAAGCGCTGATTATAAACTTTTTGAAGGAACAAAGAAGTGCCCAGCTATCATTAGCCTAAATTATAAAACAGGAAAAGTGAAAGAGGGCGCTTTGGATGATGATATTGAGATGAGAACAAATGGTGATTACCAAAACCTCATCGTCAAAGAACTAAAAGAAGGCACTAAATTTAAGATTATTAAAGAAGGTGAAAACTGGGACAAAGTAAAAGCTGTGGGCGGACTTATTGGATATGTTCCTACTAAGTATGTGGATGACGTTAAAACAGTAGAGTCTGTTTATAAAAGTGATGAAGACACATATAATCACCAGCTAATTAAAGACGGAGTAAATTTGGTTTGGGATGCTGTTTATAATCAATCAGCCAATGCCAACCTTAAATACGATATCAAAAACGTTAAGGGAGCGAATGTTATTTCTCCTACATGGTTTGAGATGGAAAATAAAAATGGCGGACTTGTTTCTAGAGCGAGCGATGACTACGTCAAAACAGCTCACAAAAAGGGAATGGAAGTATGGGCATTGCTTGACGATTTTAAGAGCAAGAAGATTAGCCATTATGTTCTAAGCCATACAAGCTCACGCAAGAGATTGATCTCAAGTTTGATGGACAGTATCGATGGACTAGGAGTAGATGGAATAAATATCGACTTTGAGTTTGTGACAGAAGGTGTGGCAAAAGACTACTTGCAGTTCTTAAGAGAAATGTCTGTAGAGTGTAGAAAGAATAGAATTACTTTGTCGGTGGACAACTATGCGGCTATGGGACATACAGCATACTATGATTGGAAACAGCAGTACAAGATTGCTGACTATGTTATATTTATGAATTACGACGAGCACAACGCAGGCGATGATGAGGCAGGATCTGTATCTTCATTAGAATTTATGGAGAATGCTATCAGTAATTCAATTGAACAGATTGGTGAATCTAATAGAGTAGTAAACGGAATGCCATTCTTTACAAGACTTTGGGAAATGACACCAGAAGGCAAAGGCACTAACAAAGGAACATTTGTGGAAGATGCAGTGAATGGAAATTATTATTTGAATTCACAGGCGCTCACAATGAACAAAGCTGAACGTGCATGGAAAGATGCGAAAGCAAAACCTACATTTGATAAAACAACAGGACAAAACTACGCAACGTGGGATAAAGGTAATACTACTTACGAGATTTGGCTAGAGGATGCCACATCCATAAAGTCTAGACTTAAATTAACTAAGAAATATAAACTAGGTGGAAATGCTTACTGGGCTCTTGGTCAAGAGAAGGATAGCATTTGGGATGTAATTGAGAATAACGAATAGATGAAAGAACAGTATATGAAAGAGGCTTTGAAAGAAGCCGAAAAAGCAAAAAGAATAAACGAAGTTCCGATTGGATGCGTAATAGTTAAAGACGATAAGATCATTGGACATGGATACAACCGTAGAATGAAAGACAAGAACACTTTGTCGCACGCGGAACTAAATGCAATAAAGAAAGCTAGCAAGAAACTTAAAGACTGGCGTTTGGATGATTGCGAGATGTATGTGACTACTGAGCCGTGTCAGATGTGTTCAGGTGCTATTGTGCAAGCAAGAATCAAGAAAGTACATATTGGTTGCATGAATCCTAAAGCTGGATGTGCTGGTTCAATTATGAATTTACTTCAAGTAGAGGAATTCAATCACCAAGTCGAGATAGAAAGTGGCGTGCTAGAAGAAGAGTGCAGCAATCTTTTAAAAGATTACTTTAAGGAATTGCGCAATAATAAATAATCGTATATAATGATTTAGTCGCGCAGCCGGGGAAGTAGCGGAGCCCTATACCTGAAGCCCGCTTTAGCAGGGGTGATGATTTGCCTCGGGTTTGGATGGTAAGGCTGCCCTTTATAAGCGATGTTGACGTTTGGGTCTTATGCATTGGGACTCTATGAACCGTGTCAGGTCAGGAATGAAGCAGCACTAAGTAGATACTTCCAAGTGACATGAGGGTGCCTAGACCGAGTTGGCTGTAGAGGTAACGCTTATGATCTTTTCACAAAGCAAGTCGCGCGATATTAAAAAGTAGGATGAGTAATCATTCTACTTTTTTAGTGCAAAAATGGCTGATTTTCCTCAAAAAAGCCCATTTTGTATCTTGTATGAGATAGCGAAATATTATATAATATTTCCAAAGGTGTGTGCGCAGGTAAAAATTGCTATAACACCGATAAATTAAGGGATTTTCAAGGAAAGGGACGTCATGTCTTATCAAGCTTTATATAGAAAATTTAGACCTAATACTTTTGACGAAGTCAAAGGACAGGATCACATAGTTACTACTCTCAAAAATCAGATTAATTCTGATAGAATAGGACACGCTTACCTTTTCTGTGGAACCAGAGGAACGGGTAAAACTAGTGTCGCTAAGATTTTTGCCAGAGCCGTAAACTGTGAAAATCCAGTGGACGGAAGTCCTTGTGGCAAGTGCGAGACATGCCAAACTTCAGAGGGCGGAAGCGCCCCTAACATTATCGAGATGGATGCCGCTTCTAACAACGGTGTGGATGATGTTAGACAGATTATAGAAGAGATTCAGTACTCACCTACAGTGGGTAAATTTACAGTATACATTATTGACGAGGTACATATGTTGTCTGGTCCAGCGTTTAATGCACTTTTGAAAACGCTAGAGGAACCACCAGCATATGTTATTTTTATACTTGCAACTACGGAACCTCACAAGATTCCAGTTACCATTTTGTCTAGATGTCAAAGATATGATTTCAAACGTATCTCAATTGATACTATCGTAGATAGACTAAAAGAGTTAATGGACAAAGAAGAAATAAACGTGGATGAAAAGGCACTTCGCTACATAGCAAAAGTGGCTGACGGTTCTATGCGTGATGCGCTAAGTTTGCTTGATCAGTGTATAGCGTTTTACACAGACCAAGAACTTACATACGAAAAAGTGCTAGAAGTTCTAGGCGCTGTAGATCAAGAAGTGTTTAGTCGTTTGACTAGATGTATTATCCAGGGCGATGTAGCAAGCAGTATGAAGATTTTGGATGAGGTTATTATTAAGGGCCGTGAGTTGGGTCAATTTGTAAATGACTTCATTTGGTATTTGAGAAATCTAATGCTTGTTAAGGGTTCAGAAGATGCTATGGAAGTGATAGATGCTCCTATGGAGAGAATTGAAGCGCTTAAGCAAGAAGCAGAGATGGTAGATAATGAATCTGTTATGAGATATATCAGAGTTCTATCAGAGACAGCTGCACAGATTAAATACTCAGATCAAAAAAGAGTGCTACTTGAGATTGCGCTTATCAAACTTAACACTCCAGCTATGGAGAATGATTACGAATCAATAGTAAATAGAATTTCAGTTTTGGAAAACAAAATTGAAAGTGGAAATATAAAAGTGGAAGCTCCAGTTAGAAGAGCAAATGCTGAAGTTGTTACTAATGGTAATCCTTTGCCGGAGGAAGATACACCCACAGAAGAGGTGAAGGAAGAGCCGGAAGAAGAGCCAGTAGAAAAGGCAGTGCCTGAAGACGTTCAGTATGTGGCTGACAACTGGAACATGATTCTAAATAAGATGAGCCCTATAGAGAAGGTGAATTTCAAAAAGACATCTCTAGCAGTTAAGGGCGATGATACACTTCTCATTGTCTTTGGTCCAGAGGAGATTATGTTTGAAAAGTTTAATACTATCGAAATGATAGATAAGATAAACACTATTATTAAAGAACAAGTGAAGAAAGACGTTCAGGTTGAAATGACACAGATGAAACCGAACGGTAATGACAATTATTTTCAGATGATTACATCTAAGATTAATCTAGATGTGGAGGAGGAAGATTTTTAATGGCTAAAAAAGGTGGATTTCCAGGCGGTATGCCTGCTAACATGGGAAACTTAATGAAGCAAGCACAGAAGATGCAGCAACAAATGGCTGAGGCTCAAGAAGAACTAGAGTCTAGCGAGTTTACAGCGTCAGCTGGCGGCGGAGTAGTAGAAGTGACCGTGGGCGGAAACAAAGAAATTAAAAATATTAAGATAGATCCTGATGTGGTAGATCCAGAAGATGTGGAGACATTGGAGGATTTGATAACAGCAGCAGTTAACGAGGCTATCAGAAAAATGGAAGAGCAGACCCAGGAAGAGATGTCAAAGATTACTGGTGGAATGGGCGGCTTATTCTAAGGAGTAAAAGTGGATTACTATAGTGGTTACATTACAAAGTTAATAGATGAATTATCAAGCCTTCCTGGAGTGGGTTCAAAAACTGCGGGCAGACTTGCTTTTCATATTTTAGATATGCCACAGGACGAAGTGGACGGTTTGGCGGACGCCATCAAAGAGGCAAAGAAAAACGTTAAGTTTTGTAAATGTTGTCAGACTTTGACGGACCAGGAGATTTGTCCAATTTGTAGCAGTGAAGATCGTGACCAGAAAACTATCATGGTAGTTGAGACTACTAAGGATATGGCAGCTTACGAGAGCGTGGGAGAATACAAGGGTGTTTACCATGTTTTGCACGGCGCTATCAATCCTATGGCTGGCATCACTCAAAATGACATCCGCCTCAAAGAATTATTTGAGCGTTTGAAAGACGACGTGGATGAAGTGATTATTGCTACTAACTCTAGCGTGGAAGGAGAGGCTACAGCTATGTACATAAGCAAGGTAGTTAAACCTCTCGGCATCAAAGTTTCAAGAATTGCTAGTGGAGTTCCAGTGGGTGGAGATTTAGAGTGTATTGACAATGTAACATTACTTCGTGCTTTGCAAGGACGTGTAACTATATAATCTTAAGAGGAATTGAAAATGGGAAAAGTAGAACAAGACGGAAAAATTGAACAGTTTAAAGCTGCTATGAACAATAGGGATTATGATACGGCAGTGCAGATTGCAGACACTCTTGATATTAAGCATATCAGAGACAACAACCTACTAAGTTTAGTGGCCGATGCATATGAACTATCAAACGATTACGAATTAGCAAAGCAAGTTCTCCTTTACGCTTATGAAAATACAAAAGCTGGAAGACACTTAGCTTACAGACTATGTCTTGTTTCAATTAAAAATGGCGAGATAGACGAGGCTGAAGAATACTATGAAGACTTTGTCGAGATGGCGCCAAAGGACACCGGCCGTTATGTTCTAAAATACAAAATGGCAGAAGCTTTAAATAAACCAAAAGATGAGTTAATCAAAATTTTGGAAGAGTATGTAAATATTGATATGGAAGAAAAGTGGGCTTACGAGCTTGCTAAGTTATATAAAGAAACTGGTGACACAGCAAAGTGTGTTGAACTATGTGATGAGATGGGCCTTTGGTTTTCTGAGGGACGTTACATTAAAAAGGCTATGGAACTTAAGAAATCCATCCAGCCACTTAACATCACTCAGCAACAGTTGTTGGACAAAGAAGATCCAGTGGAGGAGGAAGAAGTGGTTGAAAAGCCAAAGAGTGAACCTCATGTTTCAAAGAGTCCAATAGAATCAATTATGGAGAAACAGCCTGAGCGCACTCCATATGTAGACCCAGAAGAGCCAAAGAGTTTTGGCATTGATTTGAGTGAGGAAATGGAAGAGCCAGAAAGACCTTCTGAGCCAAAGCATTTTGGTATTGATTTGAAGGAAGAAGGATTTGGGGAGGAAAAACCAGTGAAACCAGGATTGGATAAACCACTTGGAGAATCAAGTTTCGAGAATGAAAGACAAAATGAATATAAGCCTTCATTCGATATTACTGAGATTAAAGTGGCGGACGAGCCAAAGATTCAGCCAGAAAATATTTTGACTGCTCAGCCTGTGGAGGATGGTCCAAAGCAGATGAGTTTCTTTAACGATGATTCGCCATCTAACAATAAATTTGATGAGCCAAAAGAAACACCAAACTTTGAGAAACCAGATTTCCTAAAAGAGGAGAATATGCCAGATATGTCTGAGACTCCAGCAGAGGAGCCTTTGCCAGGAGTGGATGATGTAGAAGATATGCTTAAGTCTCTACAGGAAAGAGGAATCTTGGGAGCAGATACTGTAAACAAAGCAGTAAATGCTATTAATAGTGATACTCATCAGATAGAGGAAGAACTAAAAGAAGAAGTAGATAGTATTATGAGCGAGCAGGAGGAAACTCCAGCGGAGATAGAGACTCCAGAAGAAATAGCGACTCCAGAAGAACCTGCAGTTTCAGTTGAGCCAGAAGCTCCAGAAGAGCCAGAAACCACTGCTGATTCTTATGAGAAACCTCAGAATAGATACACAAGAGAAGAGCCAGAAGAGATTGAACCTATAGTTCCAGAGATGGCTAATAACTTCTCTGATGATAATGATGTGGCAGAGAAGATAATCCAAGGCAAAGATTTCACTCAGCCAGATATTCCAGAATTGGATGAAACTGAAGACAGCAAGTTCCACACTGTTCAGATTGGAAACAAGTGGGAAGCTGATGATGAGAGCGAAACTGACAGTAATCTTGTAGAGGATTCTGACAGAGCACCAGTGGAAGCTGGGGAGATGGATGATTTTGAGCCAGAAGTAAAAGAAAATGATGACGTAGCTGCCACTAAAGATATAGGAGATGTTATGCATAAGCCTACTGAGGTTATGCCTGACAGTGATGAACTAGAAAAAGAGAGCAAGAAACCAATCCAAGCAGCAAAAGTTTTGGATGAGGCAGTTCGCCCAACAAGCGAGCAGCCAAAAGATGTTCCAGTGTTTGATTTGTCTGGGGAGTACACTACTCAAGATAACAATGAACCTGAAGTTGAGCAAACTCCAGTGCCAGCAGCAGAGCAGACCCCAGAGCCGGCAGCAGAGCAGGCTCCAGAACCAGCAGCAGAGCAAGCACCACCAGTAGAGGAAAGTAAACTTGAGCCAGAGCCAAAGATTGAAATGGCTCTAAAGGAGAGCAATGGTTCATCTGCAGATATAGATATGATTTCTGGAGATACTCCAGATAATAAACCAGAAGCACAAAAGGAAGAGCCAAAACAAGAGCCTTCAGAAGAAGTGAAAGCTGAACCAGAAGCTAAAGCTGAACCTGAAACTCAGGCAGAAGACTTGGGTGCTACAAAAGTGGTGGATGTTCCAGTTAAAAAAGAATTGAAGCATAAGATGCGCAAGGAAAAGAAGAAAGAACTAAATACTGAGCGCGTTAAGTTTGACGTGGAAGATAGTGATATGGCTGTATTTGGCAACTACCTAAATGTAGAAGGCCTAGAAGATGCAGTTAAGAAAGTTTGTAATGATCTTATCAAGAAGTTTACAGGACGAGAGAAAGACCTTAATGCTAATGTCATTGTGATGGGCGATGAGAAGACTGGCAAAACCACAATGGCTATCGAGATCATTAAACTTATAAATAAGAAGAGTGAGAGAAGAAATAGAAAGATTGCTAAGATTAGCGCAAGCACTTTGAACAGAAAAGGTTTTGCTAGTGTCTTAGGCAAGATTAGAGGTTGTGATTTGATTATTGAGAATGCTCATGACATTCACACCACTACTATCCAAGAAATTGTGAAGTCTCTATATCCAAACACCACAGATTCCATAATCATTTTGGAAGCAGAGACTGAACCTATGGAAGAACTTCTTTCATCTACACCTAGTCTAGGACAGGCGTTTGAACAAGTTATCAGAATTAAACAGTATAATATTCGCGAGTGGGTAGCATACGGTAGTGAGTATGCAAAAACTCAAGGATACAAATTAGATGAAGTGGCTGAACTAGCATTGTTTAAATCTATAGATGATGCATTTGGCGCCCACAAAGGAATCAGCAGACTAGACGTGGAAGAAATCATCGACAAAGCTATCTCAAGAAGTGATAGATTTGGAAAGAAACTGTTTGGTTCAAAGAAAGACGACGAGGGACTCAAATTATTAGATGAGTCAGATTTCAATATAAATTTAAAGTAGAGAGGAAAAACGATGGAAAGATTAGAACTTCAAAGCATTGCGAATGAAGTGAGAAAAAACATTATTGTTGCAACTCATGCGGCCAAGTCAGGTCACCCGGGTGGTTCACTTTCATGTGCAGATATGCTTACATATTTGTACTTTGAAGAGATGAATGTAGATCCTAAGAATCCTGATAATCCAGACCGCGACAGATTTGTTTTATCTAAGGGACACTCAGCGCCAGCGTTGTATGCTGTTTTGGCGGAGCGTGGTTTTATTCCAAAGGAAGATTTGGATTCTCTTAGAAAACCGGATTCATACTTGCAAGGGCACCCTGACATGAAGCACACTCCAGGTGTTGATATGTCATCAGGTTCTTTGGGACAGGGAGTATCCACAGCAGTGGGAATGGCACTAGCAGCCAAACTAGATGGTAAATCTTACAGAACCTACACAGTGTTGGGTGATGGCGAGATAGAAGAAGGTCAGGTTTGGGAAGCAGCAATGTTTGCAGGACACAGAAAGTTAGACAATCTAGTTTTTATAATTGATAACAACAACCTTCAGATTGATGGAACGTTGGAAGATGTATGTTCACCATATCCTATCGAGCAAAAGTTTGAAGCGTTCAATTTCAATGTGATAGATATCAATGGACATGATTTTACTGAGATTAAGGCAGCGCTAGACGAAGCCAAAGATGTAAAAGGAAAACCAACTGCTATCATTATGAGAACAGTAAAAGGTAAAGGTGTTTCATATATGGAAGACCAGGCTGGTTGGCATGGTAAAGCACCAAACGATGAGTTGTGCGAACAAGCCCTTGAAGAATTAGAGGGAGGTGAAGCATAATGGCAGAACAAAAAAGAATTGCAACTAGAGAAGCATACGGCGATGCGCTAATCGAATTAGCAAAAGAGCACGATGATATTCTAGTTTTAGACGCAGACTTAGCAGGAGCTACTAAGACAGATAAGTTCCAAAAAGAATTTCCGGATAGACATATAGACTGCGGTATTGCAGAGCAGAATATGATGGGTATAGCAGCAGGATTATCCACCTGCGGCAAAGTTCCATTCGCTAGTTCATTTGCAATGTTTGCAGCAGGAAGAGCGTTTGAACAAGTAAGAAACACTATCGGATATCCACACTTGAATGTGAAGATAGGTGCTACACACGCAGGTATCTCAGTGGGAGAGGATGGAGCTACACACCAGTGTAACGAAGACATTGCTCTTATGAGAACTATCCCTGGTATGACTATCATCAATCCATCAGACGCTATTGAAGCTCGTCAGGCAGTGAAAGCAGCGTATGAGATAGATGGACCAGTGTATATGAGATTTGGTCGTTTGGCTGCACCAGTTATTAACGATGAGTCATACAAGTTTGAACTTGGCAAAGGTGTAAAGATGGTGGAAGGTAGTGATGTTACTATTATTGCTACAGGCCTTATGGTTTCATCAGCACTAGAAGCAGCAGAGATGTTACTTAAAGATGGCATTAGCGCAGAAGTAATTAACATCCACACTATCAAGCCTATTGATAAAGACATCATTATTGAAAGTGCAAAGAAGACTGGCAGAGTAGTGACAGTGGAAGAGCATTCAGTGATTGGTGGTTTGGGAGATGCAGTATCAGACGTACTAGTTTCATATCACCCAACAGTTCAAACTAAGATAGGTATCAACGATGAGTATGGACACTCAGGACCAGCTCTTGAACTTCTAAGTGAATACAGATTAGATGGAGAAGGAGTTTGTGCAACTATTAAAGAAATATTTGCATAAAACTTTGCAATAAAAAATAAGCGGTGGTTTTCCCACCGCTTATTTTTATGCTTATCCGTTGATTCTCCAGTCTAATGGATCTTCATCTGATATATCTTCGTCCACTTCGTCAATTGATGCATCGATATCATCCGCTAGATGACTATCTTCGTTCACTGACAACACATCCAAAGATATTTTTAAAAGATTATCTACCTCCTCTTCAGGGATATCCATCTCTTCAGCTAATTCTTTTGCCTCTGGTACTCGACCGAGTTTTTCGGTCAACTTTTTCGTAGTGTCATCTAATAGATTAAGCTTGTCAGCCAAATGTTGGCTAATCTTATCCGATTCAGCTTGATCTTTGATGGCACTTTCGAATGCTTCTGTCACAGCTTCATCGACCAGTTCGTCAAATGCTTCAGGATCTCCGTCTCCATCATAATCGGAAATCACTTCCGTGAGTGCAACGTTTCCCTCCTGAATCAAATCACCAAAGGTAACGCCTTTATCGCGATAGTCCTGAGCCATTTCAGCAACATGTAGAAGCTCCGAATTAACTAAATCTTCAACTACCGAAGAATCTCCGTCAGCTAATCGCATTATTAAATCTTCTTTTTCTTCATCTGAAAGTCTAGGAATGTTTTCCACGTCTTTCATATACATTTCTATAACTGCTAATTCTTTATTAGTCTCCGTCATAATAAGGTCCTCTATGTTCTTTATTAACCGTTCTCATCTGATAATATTATGATAAATAAAAGCCTTGAAAAAATCAAGATATATGGGTAACATTTTAAACAGAGAGAAATTTGACGAAGGATAAAATAATGAAGGAAAATTTTAAAGAGAAATTTAAGAAATTCAGAAAGACCAGAGTGTATTCATTTGTAATTATTTTGATTGCGATAGCAGCTTGCATTCTTATCGGAATGGGAATTGCGTCTTATCAGCATGCAAACAATCCTACAGATGAGGGCTCGAAATATCTTCGCGCATTTATAATGCAAGATTACGACACTATGTACAAGATGGTGGACAAAGACACTACAAAAATCAGCAAGGAAAAGTACATAGAAAAAATGAGAAGTCTTCGTCAAACATACGACATAGATTCATACGATATAGGTGAAGTCCAAACCAAAGACGGCACACAGTATATCACTATGACTTGCAAAGATGATCAGTCCAAGAACAGCAAAGACTTCACAGTTTATTTTTCAAAAGATGGTTTCTTCCATCCAACTTATAAAGTGGACTTGAGCAAAGTAAATGAAGATGAGGAGATGATGGCAAACGAGTACAAGAATACGCTGAGCGCTTCGGCGGATTCTGTAATGAATAGATATTACACAGCCATCAGAAGTGAAGATAAAAAGTGCAACGATGTGATAGCCCTTTTCAAAAACAAAAAGGCAGTGAAGAAGCCTATTAGAAATGCTGCAAAGAAGAACATAAAGGTTTTGACGAAGGGGTCAAAGAACGGAAAGATTAAGAAGTATGCTATAAAGGACATTAAGATCAATCACATCAACAAAGTATTTAAGTATAACGCTAGCAAAAAGCAATTTACTACTATATATAGTTACGATTACAATTACAAATCCGCTACCAATATCTCTGTTTCAAACAGTTATATTTTTAAGAAGAAGGGAAAGAGAAAAGTTGTTATGACTTTGACATATAGTTTTGATGGAGACAATGTTTCTCTTGTTGGATTTAAGTTGATTGACAAGAAAAAGAAGAAATAGTTTACATAAAAAATGACCGGGTCTACATAAAAAGAAGATATTGAGTATTTATGGGGCTAATGTTATAATATTTCTAACTATGGATAACTATATCCATTGCATTTTTGCGCATTTAGGAGAGAAACATGGATCGTTATGTAATTAAAGGTGGCAAACCACTTAGTGGAGAAGTAGAAGTGGGCGGAGCAAAGAACGCTGCGCTTGGTTTATTGGCCGCTGCTATTATGACAGACGAGGACGTTACAATAGAAAACTTACCTGACGTAAGTGATATTAATCAGTTGATCGATGCTATCGAGAATATCGGAGCAACGGTTACTAGAACTGATAGACATACTGTAACTATAAATGGAAGCACTATTAAATCTCATGTTGTTGATTATGAACAGATGAGAAAGATTAGAGCTTCTTATTATTTGCTTGGAGCATTGCTTGGAAAGATGAGTAAGGCAGAGGTTGCTCTTCCTGGCGGTTGTGCTATTGGAAGCAGACCTATCGATCAGCACTTGAAAGGTTTCAGAGCTTTGGGTGCGGATATCATCACAGACCATGGTATGGTTAATGCTCAGGCAGAAAGACTTACTGGAAGTCACATTTTCTTTGACGTAGTCTCTGTAGGAGCTACTATCAATGTTATGTTGGCTGCAGTTAAGGCAGAAGGTAGAACAGTTATTGAAAACTGTGCGAAGGAGCCACACATAGTAGACGTTGCCAACATGCTTAACAGCATGGGCGCAAACATTCGTGGTGCTGGTACAGATAAGATTAGAATTCAGGGTGTACCTTCACTTCACAGTACAGTTTATAGCACTATCCCAGATCAGATTGAGGCTGGTACATTTATGTGTGCAGCAGCAGCTACTGGCGGAGAAGTGTTAATTAAAAATGTTATCCCACGACACTTGGAGTCTATTTCATCTAAGCTTATTGAAATGGGATGTACAGTTATTGAATATGATGATGCAGTTAGAGTGAAAGCAGGAGACTTTATAAGAGGAGCAAAGATTAAGACTCTTCCTTATCCAGGTTTCCCTACAGATATGCAACCACAGATGACAGCTGTATTGTCACTAGCTCACGGAAATAGTTCTGTTACAGAGAGTATCTTTGAAAACAGATTTAAATATGTAGACGAACTAAATAGAATGGGTGCCATTATAAAGGTAGAATCAAACGCAGCATTTATTACAGGTGTTGGCGGTTTGCAGGGAGCAGAAGTTTCTGCACCAGACCTTAGAGCAGGCGCAGCGCTTGTTATTGCAGGAATGGCAGCTAACGGATTTACTACAGTAAATGATATCGTTTATATCAAGAGAGGATATGAACGATTTGCGGATAAATTAAAAGGCCTAGGAGCAATCATTGATACAGTTAGCTCTGAAGAAGAAGAGCAGAAGTTCAAATTAAAGGTCGGATAAATAACATATTTATATTACAATTTTTTACTAGAATCATTTTTAGAAGAGATAGTTTGAAGAACTTTTAAAGGAGACCGAAATGAAGAGATTATCATTATTAATAATCCCAATTTCCTTATTATTTTTAGGGGTGTTTGTGTTAACAGGCACTAAAGATGTTGAGGCTGCTTATGGTGACAGAGCTAGTTATACTCTAGAGCCATGGACATTTTGGCAGACAGGCGTAACCACTGATCAATGGAACCAGTGGGAATTAAACGCGTTCAATGGAGTGTATCTTCCAGACGATAGCGATAAGTTCCCAGATTCAGTAGGACCAGATGGAACTACTAACTACCTTAGATCTTATACACATAGGAATCATTTCTTTGAGCATGGTAGCACCACTACCCATCCTCAAGTAGAAGATCCTTATGAGTTAACATTGTTTGGTGTTTCACATGGATATATAGCAGATATTGAGAGCAACGGTTGGTCAGGAAAATGGATTCCAGATCCTACAGAGTCAGAGCAGATTACTGATCCTCCAAAGTGGGGAGAAACTACTACACCTCAAGGCGAGACTACATCTTTTGTTCCATATCTAATGGATAACAATCCATATACACTTAGATGTTGGACTAAGGCTAACGGACTAAAGAAAAACAGAACATACACATGGGTATTTGATGCATATATTGACGAAGGCGCATACATGGCAAAACTTGAAGGAAATATCCCAGCAAGCAACAAGTATGCAAAGATAGTTGGAACAAATGGCCAAGGTAAAATCTTATTTGTAAGATATCTTGATATAACTACTACAAAGAAGAGATTCCAGTTTAACTTTGATATGGACTCAGACAATTCTACACTTAAGGTTGAAATGATGTATGGAGCTTTCTTGCTAGAAGGACCAATCATTAAACACGAAGAAGTAGTTTGGACTGGTAAAGTTCATGTAGAAAACTGCGATATCATTCAGGGTAACTTGAATGAGCCACAAGTAGAAACTACTACTAGAAGACCTGGTGGTGGCGGTGGTGATGTAGTTTGGTACGATGAACCAGAAAAGATTTCTGGAGTAAAGGCTAAATCAAAAGCTAAAAAATCAGTTATTCTTTCTTGGAAGAGAGAAGAAAACTCTACTAAGTACCAATACAATTACGCTATGAAGAAAAACTTCAAGGGCGGAAAGAAAAAGTATACTACTAAGAATAAAGTCACAATCAAGAAGCTTAAGAGAAAGAAGACTTACTACTTCAGAGTTCGCGGCATGAATGATGAATACACAGGTTCATGGAGCGCAAAGAAGAAGTGCAAAGTTAAATAAAAATATATAAAAAGTGATAAAAATAATAAGATTAGTCAATATAACTTGACTAATCTTATTTTATTTGTTATAAATATGTGTAATATAGGTCAAATTAACTGACTGATATTATTGCAAAAGGCCTATATTAGAAACTAGATTAAATAATACAAGAGAGAGGTAACGTTATGGAGAATTTTAAAAAGTACAAAAGACAATACTTTATGCCACCAGAAGCTACTTACGATTGGGTTAAGAAAGAGTATATCGAAGAAGCTCCTATTTGGTGTAGTGTAGATTTGCGCGACGGTAACCAAGCGCTTATCGAGCCAATGAGTCTTGATGAAAAGTTGGAATTTTTCCAGTTACTAGTAGATATAGGATTCAAAGAGATAGAAGTGGGATTTCCTGCAGCTTCTCAGACAGAGTATGACTTTATGCGTGCTCTTATTGAGAGAAACATGATCCCTGATGATGTGACAGTGCAAGTTTTGACTCAGGCTAGAGAGCATATCATCAAGAAGACTTTTGAGGCTGTTAAGGGTGCTAAGCACGCGGTTATACATCTTTACAATTCCACATCTGTTGCTCAAAGAGAGCAGGTGTTTAAGAAGAGTAAAGAAGAGATTAAGAAGATAGCTGTGGATGGTGCTGAACTTCTAAACAAGTTGGCTTCAGAAGTAGATGGCAACTTCTCATTCGAGTACAGCCCAGAGAGTTTCCCTGGAACAGAAGTGGATTACGCTTTGGAAGTTTGTAATGCTGTACTTGATGTTTGGCAGCCAAAGAAAGAGAACAAAGTAATCATTAACATTCCAGCCACAGTGGAGAATGCTATGCCACATGTGTTTGCTACACAAGTTGAGTATATGCATAAGAACTTAAAGTACAGAGACGCAGTTACTATTTCAGTTCACCCTCACAACGACAGAGGCTGTGGAGTGGCTACTGCAGAACTTTCAGTACTTGCTGGAGCAGATAGAATAGAAGGAACACTTTTTGGAAATGGAGAGCGTACAGGTAACGTGGATATTGTGACACTTGCCATGAACATGTTCTCACACGGCGTAGATCCTAAACTAGACTTTAGCGATATGCCAAAAATCTGTGAACTTTACGAGCGTGTTACTCGTATGCAAGTTGGCCCTCGTCAGCCATACGCAGGTGATTTGGTGTTTACTGCATTTTCTGGTTCTCACCAGGACGCTATCGCCAAAGGAATGGCTTGCCGAGATGCAGACCCAGAAGGCAAATGGAATGTTCCTTATCTTCCTATTGACCCAGTGGATGTGGGAAGAACTTACGACTCAGATGTTATTAGAATTAACTCACAGTCTGGTAAGGGCGGAGTAAGTTATGTTTTGAAGCAAAACTACGGACTTTCAATTCCTCAGGAGATGCGTGAGGAAGTTGGTTACATGATTAAGGATGTCTCCGACAAAGAACACGCAGAACTATCCCCTGAGACTATCTATCGAATCTTTGAGGACAAGTACGTTAATAACACAAGTATCTTTGCCGTGCCAGAAGTTCACTTCAAACAGACTAGAGGAATCACTGCTGATGTCACAATGGTTTACAAAGACAAGAAGAGAGTGATTAAAAGTACTGGTAACGGAAGATTGGATGCGGTTAGTAATGCGTTCAAATCATTCTTTGATATAAGTTATGAACTTTCATTCTACGAGGAGCACTCACTTTCTCGTGGATCATCTTCCAAGGCTGTTTCATATGTGGGAATTAGCTGCAATGGTAAGATGTTTTGGGGTGTTGGAATTGATGAAGATATTATCAAATCATCAATCTTTGCGCTAACTTCTGCAGTTAACCAGTATGTGGCTACACTTAAAGACAGAGATGATCAAGATGAAAGACTCACAGAGATTTTAAATTACATCAATACAAACTACTTATCGGTAACACTTGATGAGTTGGCAGATGAGTTTGAACTCACTAAAACTTATCTTTCAAAATACATTAAAGATAAATCAGGTAAGACATTTGGCGATATCGTAACTAATGTCCGCATGAAGAAAGCAAGAGCAATGCTAAAGAGTGGAAACAAAAATGTTGAAACTATTGCGCACGAAGTTGGATATCAAAATGTTGAGAACTTTACTAGAACTTTCAAAAAGAAGTATGGTATGACACCAGTTCAGTTTAGAAATTCTAAGTAGTTAGTGTTATAATATCAAAAGAAATTTTTAAGGAGCAATTATGAGTAATAGATTATTTACATCAGAATCAGTGACAGAAGGACATCCAGATAAAATTTGTGATCAAATCTCAGATGCTATTTTAGATGAGCTTATGAGACAAGACCCACAAAGTCGTGTGGCTTGCGAAACTGCCATCACTACAGGACTTGTTCTTGTAATGGGTGAGGTTTCTACAGAAGGATATGTTGATATTCAAAAAGTAGTTCGTGACACAGTCCGCGACATTGGATATACAAGAGCAAAGTTTGGTTTTGACGCAGACACTTGTGGTGTGATAGTGGCGCTGGATGAGCAGTCAGCCGATATCGCTATGGGTGTTAATAAAGCGCTTGAGATAAGAGAAGGTGAAGATGCAGAAGACTTAGAGACAGGCGCTGGAGATCAGGGTATGATGTTTGGCTATGCTACTAACGAGACAGAAAGTTATATGCCATATCCTATCGCTTTGGCGCACAAGCTTACTAAGAAACTGTCAGAGGTTAGAAAAGATGGAACGCTTGAGTACCTTCGCCCTGACGGCAAAGCTCAAGTGACAGTGGAGTATGACGAGAACGATAAACCGGTGAGAGTGGACACTATCGTTCTATCTACTCAGCACAACCCTGATGTTACTCAGGAACAGATTCATAAAGATATCAGAGAAAAAGTTATAGATGCAGTGGTAGAGCCAGATATGTTAGATGATAAGACTAAGTTTTTCATCAATCCTACAGGCCGTTTTGTAATAGGTGGTCCTAACAGTGATGCTGGACTTACTGGAAGAAAGATTATCGTGGATACTTACGGCGGATATGCTAGACACGGTGGTGGAGCCTTCTCCGGCAAAGACTGCACAAAGGTAGACCGCTCTGCAGCTTACGCAGCAAGATTCGTTGCAAAGAATATTGTAGCAGCAGGTCTTGCCGACAAATGTGAAATTCAAGTTTCATATGCGATTGGTGTTGCTAAGCCTACATCTATTTCAGTTGATACATTTGGCACAGGAAAGAAGTCAGAAGAAGAGTTAATCGAAATCATTAACAACAACTTCGATCTTACTCCAAATGGAATTATTAAGATGCTAGATTTGAGAAGACCTATCTATAAGCAGACAGCTGCCTATGGTCACTTTGGAAGAGACGATATTAAAGTTCCTTGGGAAGAAATAATTGAGTTGAAATATTAAATGAAAGATAAGAGTTTTGTAAAAAAATACTCCGACAAAATAATTGCCGTTTTCGCGGTAATTATTTTGTATACTTTATTTTTTACATTCAAAATAGGATGCCCCATCAAATATACGACAGGCATATCTTGTATGGGATGTGGCATGACAAGAGCACTGTGGGCAGCAGCGAGACTTCACTTTGCAGATGCTTTTTATTTCCATCCGCTTTGGCCAGTAGTCATAGCATGGATTCCGATTTTTGCTTTCAGAAAGAAAATGAGCAAAGAGGTTTTCAAAGCACTAATCATAATTACAATCGTAGCATTCATAGTGGTATACTTTATTCGAATGTTCGACCCACATAATCACGTGGTAGTCTTTGAACCAGCGAAAAGCATTTTTGGTAGACTTATAAATATAATTAAATAAAAAGAAAAAAGGTTGGTCCTCACTAGAAAAGTCGTTCGGTACCAACCCTTTTTCTTTTGCCCCAAAATATTATTTTATTAAATCTACCAACAATGGTATTTCTGCTTCGAAGTTCACTCCGTAAGTAACTGAAGTCGGATCTTCGAAAGTATTCAAAATACTTGCCCTTGTAAAGTCTGCCGCTATCTTAAGTGCTTCGTAAACTGACTTGTCGTTCATCAATGCGCCAGTGAATGTGCTTGCAAACACATCTCCAGTGCCGTGTGATTTCATATCTACTTTGTCATTTCCATAACTGTAGAATTCTTTTTTCTCCACATCGTACCCTAAGAATCCGAACTTGCCATCTCCTAATTCCACACCAGTGATAACTGCATGCTTTGGACCAAACTCAGCAAGCTTAAGTAGCAATTCTTTAACTTCATCCACACTAGCATCTTCTCCAGGATAATCTACGCCTAGCATTAGAGACGCTTCAGAAATATTTGGAAGAATAATGTCAGCCTTTCCGCAAAGCTTTGACATTTCTTTGGCGAAGTCCTCATCAAAACCAGCATACAGCTGTCCATTATCTGCCATAGCTGGATCCATTATAATTACATTGCTATCGTTTTTAAAAGTGTCAAAATAATCAGCCACTATATCTATCTGTCTTTTAGAACCAAGATAACCTGTGTAGATAGCATCAAACTTGAAACCTTCCTTTTTCCAATGCTCTTTGATAGGTTCCATATCGTCCGTCAAATCCCTAAATGTAAAATCGCTAAACTGAGTGTGCGTAGAAAGCACAGCAGTAGGAACGATAGAACACTCGATGCCCATCGCCGAGATAATAGGAAGCGCTACTGTTAGCGAACACTTGCCTACACAAGAAACATCTTGAATACTCATTACTCTTTTCATAATAAAACTCCTATTCCAAAAGGGTATAATCCACCCTAAATCATTTGAAATTATAAAACTTTAGTGGTATTATGAGAATAACCAAAAACAGAAAAAATAATAATACCAGAGAAGGAAGAGATTATGCTAACTTATGATTTCTCATCGAGGGGAAAAACCCCTATGTATGAGTATTTGTACAATTGCATAAGAGAAGATATATTGTCGGGAAATCTTAAGGCCGACCAGAAGTTGCCATCTAAAAGAGAGATGGCTTCTAATCATGGAATCAGTATTATCACAGTGCAAAATGCTTACGAGCAGTTGATGGTAGAGGGCTACATTTATTCCCAGGAGAAGAAGGGCTACTTTGTGAGCGAAGTGGAGAGCGGTTTTCAGGTAGAAGAATCCAAACCTAAGACCAAGAAAGCACCAGTTCACAAGAAAGAAGAAAAGCCTCTAGTGGATTTTTCATCTAACCATTTGCTCTACGATAGTTTTCCGTTTAACACTTGGTCTAAGATTATGAGAAAAACTATCACTGATAGTGAGCCAGATTTTCTAGAAAGTCCAAACCACGCAGGAGTGGAAGATTTGAGAAGCGCCATTGCTAACCATCTTCAGGACTTCCGTGGAATGAGAGTAAACCCTGACAATATAGTTGTGGGCGCTGGAATGGAGTACCTCTATGGTCTTATCGTTCAGCTTCTTGGAAAGAACCAAATGATAGCGATAGAAGATCCGGGCCACAAAAAAGTGGGCAATGTCTACGAGAGCAACGGCGTCAAATGCATCCCAATCCCAGTACTTGAAGATGGGATTGATTTAGATGCGCTAAAACACTCCAAAGCCAAAGTAGTCCACCTATCTCCATCACACCATTTCCCAACTGGATGTGTGATGCCAATCAATAAGAGAACCAAACTTTTAGAAATAGTAAAGAACGGTTTTGTGATAGAGGATGACTACGATAGTGAGTTTAGATTTAAAGGTCGTCCACTTCCTACACTTCAAAGCCTAAACCCTGATAAGGTTATATATCTAAACACATTCTCAAAAACTCTCGCGCCATCTATTCGTATCGCGTACATGGTGCTTCCAGACGAGCTAATGAAAGTGTTTAATGAGAAATTGTCATTTTATTCAAGTACTGTATCTAGCTTTGATCAGTACACTTTGGCTACGTTCATTTCTGACGGCTACTACTCACGACATATCAACAGAATGCGCAACTTCTACAAAGGCTACAGAAAAAATATTATAGACGAACTTAAGAAATCTCCAATGAGCGACAGAATCAAAATCCGTGAGGCATCATCTGGCCTTCACTTTATTTTGGAACTCGCACTTAAAGTGGATGATAAGAAGTTTATAAAAGCCTTAAGAGACCGTGGAATTAAAATCAAAAAAGTTACTGACTATTGTTACCTTAAAAATGACAATTATAAACACCAGTTTATTATTAACTACTCAGCTGTGGAAGAAGATAAACTTAAAGAAGCTTTCCGCATAATGAGCGAGGAGCTTGATAAGTATGGAAAGAAGCCTACGGCAAAGAAAGCCACAAAGAAAACTACAAATAAAACCATAAAGAAAACAACAAAGACAAAACAATCAACAAAGAAAATTAAAATAGATCTTCCAAAAGAAGTAAAAAGAATCATATCAATCTTAGATGAGGAAGGATATGAAGCATTTGCTGTGGGCGGATGTGTGAGAGACTCTATTCTAAATAGAAACCCAGACGATTGGGACATCACCACATCAGCTAAGCCAGAGGAAGTGAAAAAGATTTTTAACCGCACATTTGACACAGGCATCGAACATGGAACGGTTACTGTTAGAATGGGTGGCCAGAGTTTCGAGGTTACAACATACAGAATAGAAGGCGAGTACAAAGATTCAAGACACCCAGAGTCTGTGGAGTTTACATCGGACCTTAAGGAAGATTTAATGAGACGAGACTTCACAATCAATGCTATGGCTTACAATGATAAGACAGGCCTAGTGGATGAGTTTGGCGGAATTAAAGATTTAGAAGACAAAGTAATAAGATGCGTGGGAAATCCTAGCGAGAGATTTGACGAGGATGCACTTAGAATTCTAAGGGCTGTTCGTTTTGCTGCGCAGCTTGGCTTCGAGATAGAAAAAGAAACGGAAGAGGCTATGAAGGAACTTGCTCCTAACCTTAAAAACATTAGCGCAGAGAGAATTCAGACAGAACTAGAAAAACTAATTATGTCCGACAATCCTGGAATGTTTATAAAAGTTTACGAACTTGGAATCACAAAAGTGATATTACCTGAGTTTGATAGACTAATGGAACAAGAGCAGATTTCTCTATACCACGATCACAACGTGGGAGTTCACACAATCAAAGTTATGGAGAATACTAGAAAAGACAAAATACTTAGATGGGCAGCGCTTCTTCACGACATTACAAAGCCAGATGAAGAATCCATAGACGACGAAGGACAGCACCACTTCAAAAACCATCCAGACTCTGGAGCAGAAGTGGCCAAATCCATTATGAAGCGCTTAAAGATGGACAACAAAACTATTAGGTCAGTCTACCACGTAATTCTCCATCACGATGACAGACCATATTCGCTAGACCCAGAAAGCATCAGAAGAAATGTCCACGAGATAGGCAAAGACTATTACCAGTATTTCCTAGCATTTTCATACGCGGACTACATGGGCAAAAGTGAGTACGCTAGAGAAGTGGGATTCCCAATGCTTAAGTACTGTAAAGAGCAGTTCGAGGAGATTAAGAAAAAGGGATATGCCACAAGTGTTAAGGAGTTAAAAATCACTGGAAAAGACTTGATAGATATGGGCGCAAAACCAGGTGAAAAGATAGGAGAAATACTAGAGGAACTACTTGATATGGTACTGACAGAACCAGAAATTAATACACACGAAAAACTAGTAAAAATCGCCGAAAAAATGCTATAAAAAAGCCAATTTAGTGTTTTAATTGAATACAATTTATTGTATAATAATAACTTGGAAAAATTGATAAATGGAGATTCGAATGAGTTACAAAGATCTTTACAATGAATGGCTTGAGAATCCTTACTTTGACGAGGAAACAAAGGCAGAATTAAGAGCCATTGAGAATGACGAAAAAGAGATAGAAGAGCGCTTTTATAAAGAGCTTGAGTTTGGTACAGCCGGCCTAAGAGGAATCATTGGTGCCGGTACTAATCGTATGAATTTTTATACTGTTGGTAAAGCCACTCAGGGATTGGCGAATTACATCATCAAGATGAACGGCCAGGATAGAGGCGTTGCTATAGCATATGATTCTAGAAATATGTCACCGGAGTTTGCAGATGCTGCAGCTTTGTGTTTGGCAGCTAACGGCGTTAAGGCTTATGTGTATGATGCACTTCGTCCTACACCTTGTCTTTCATTTGCAGTGCGTGAGCTTGGATGTATTTCTGGTATCAACATCACTGCTAGTCACAACCCAGCAGAGTACAATGGATATAAGGTTTACTGGGAAGATGGCGCGCAGGTTACACCACCTCATGACGAGGGGATTACTGAAGAAGTTAATGCTATAGATATCACAGAAGCTAAGACTATGGATAAGCAGGAGGCTATTGATAAGGGCCTTTATATCCAAATCGGTAAAGAAATTGATGATAAGTATATAGCGGCTATCAAGAAGGTAGTTAAAAATCCAGAGGCTATAGAAAAAGTTAACGATACATTAAAGATTGTCTACACACCACTTCACGGAACAGGAAACATCCCAGTAAGACGTGTGCTAGATGAACTTGGATTTAAAAATGTTTACGTGGTAAAAGAGCAGGAGATGCCTAATGGCGATTTTCCTACATGCCCATATCCTAACCCAGAGGATCCACAGACATTTGAATTGGCAGTTAAGTTGGGAACTGAAGTGGATGCAGATTTGCTTATGGCTACAGATCCTGATGCAGATAGAATTGGTATCTACGTTCGAGGCGAAGAACCTGGAGAGTACATTCCTCTAACAGGAAACATGCAAGGTTGCTTGCTAGCAGAGTACGAACTAGATGCTATGAACGTAGCTGGAACACTTCCAGAGGATGGAGCCATCATTAAGACTATCGTTAGTACAAACATGGCAAACGATATTGCAAACCACTATCATGTAGATTGCATTGAGACTTTGACAGGTTTCAAATATATCGGTGGAAAGATTCTAGAATTTGAGAAGACTGGACACGGCACATTTGTGGCAGGCTTTGAGGAGTCTTACGGATACCTTGTAGGAACACACGCTAGAGATAAGGATGCTGTGGTAGCAGCTATGGCATTTGCCGAAGCAGCAGCTTACTATAAACAGTGGGACATTTCTCTTTGGGATAAGATTAAAGAATTGTTCTGGAGATATGGCTACTGGAGAGATAAGACAGAATCTATTACTCTAAAGGGTAAAGAAGGAATAGAAAAGATTAACGCTACTATCGAGAAGCTTCGTGAGAATCCACCTAAGGAAATGGCTAGCATTCCTACTAAAGTGTTCAAAGATTATAAGTTTGGAACAGTTAAAGATTTCCAGACAGGCGAAGAATCAGAGACTGGGCTTCCTAAGTCCAATGTATTGTATTTTGAGTTTGACTGCGAGTGCGGTGCATGGTTAGCGATTAGACCTTCAGGTACAGAACCTAAACTTAAATTCTATTACGGACTTAAAGGAAAGACTGAAGAGGAAGCAGACGAGAAGATTGCTAAATTTGGAGAAGCAACTATGAATATGGTAAACGAAATGTTGAAATAAATAATAAACACCATAATGTAGATACGTTATGGTGTTTTGTTTTAAGAGGCGCTATGAAAAGTATTAAACTAAAAGCATATGGAAAAATTAATCTAGGCCTAGACGTCCTAGGCAAAAGAGATGATGGCTACCATGATCTCGATATGATTATGCAAAGTGTGGATTTGTTTGACGAAATAACTATCACTAAAAACAATAGCGGTGAGATAACAGTAAAGACTAGCACTGAAAAAATTCCAAACGACGAATCAAACCTCGCATACAAAGCAGCTAAACTACTTTTGGAAGAGTTTGATATTAAAAAGGGTGTGGAAATCGAAATTGAGAAAAACATCCCTATCTCAGGTGGAATGGCTGGTGGCAGTACAGACTGCGCAGCAGTTCTAAAGGGAATAAACAAACTTTTTAAATTGAAACTGCCAGAAGAAAAGTTGATGGCTAGAGGAGTGAGACTGGGAGCGGATGTTCCATTTTGTATTATAGGAAATACTGCTAGAGCAGAAGGAATTGGCGAAATTCTAACTCCTATCAAAAACAGAATGAAAGGCTATATTGTTTTGGCGAAGCCACCTATATCAGTATCCACAGGATTTGTTTACGGAAGAATAGACAAGGTGAAAGTAAAACACAAGCCAGACACAGGGGCTATGATAGTGGCTTTGGAGAACAATGACTTACAAGCTTTGGCGGACAGTATATGCAATGTGCTAGAGGAAGTTACTATTCCAGATTATCCTGTAGTGCAAGAGATTAAGGATATGATGAAGGAAGACGGTGCGCTAAATGCTATGATGACAGGAAGTGGTCCTACAGTTTTTGGACTATTTGATGATAAGGAAAAAGCGATAGCAGCCATCGATCATTTAACTGAAGCAGACATATTAGAACAGCTTTATTTAGCAAAGTTTGTTAACTAATCCTTCAATGGCCGTTGAAAAAAATAAAAAGTTGAAATTCAGAATTAGTTTATTGACGAAAACAGACCTTAAGAGTAGAATGTAACAAGGTGATTTATGGATACATTAGACAAAAATGCGCCTATCGGAGTTTTTGACTCAGGTGTGGGCGGGCTCACAGTAGCTAGAGAGATAATTAGACAATTGCCAAATGAGAGCATCGTGTATTTCGGTGACACGGCTAGAGTGCCTTACGGAAGTAAGTCTAAGGACACTATCATTCGTTTCTCAAAGCAGATAGTGAATTTCCTAAAGACTAAAAATGTTAAGGCTATTGTTTTTGCGTGTAACACTGCCAGTGCCTATGCGCTAGATGCTATTGAGCGTGAGCTTGATATTCCAGTGATTGGTGTGGTTATTCCTGGAGCTATTACAGCAATTCACAGCACCAAGAATAAGCGTATCGGAATCATCGGAACTGAAGGTACTATCAAGAGTGAGATGTACAAAAGTTACATCCAAAGCGTAGACCCTGAGATAGAGGTAGTGGGAAAGGCTTGTCCTTTGTTTGTGCCGCTAGTGGAAGAGGGAATGCTGGATGATGATGTAACTAAGGAGATGGCTACTAGATATCTTAAAGAACTTCAGAGCCAAAACATCGACAGCTTGATTTTAGGATGTACACACTATCCACTTCTTAGAAAGATGGTTGGAAAGATTATGGGTCCAGATGTTTGCCTGGTTAACCCAGCATATGAGACTGCTATTGGTCTAAGAGATATGTTATCAGAGACTGGCTTATCAGCAGATGAGGGAGCAGTTCCATCATATGAGTTTTATGTGAGTGATGATCCACTTAAATTCAAACAATTTGCAAACACAATAATGCCAACAGATATTGGTATTGTGAAAGAGGTCAATATAGAAAACTTTTAGATAGAGGGAAAAATGAGTAGAGAAGAAGTTTTAATTGAAATAAAAAGTGTTCAGAAAGTGGGCGACCAAGTAGATAATGTAGATGTTATCGCAAGAGGTTTTCACACTGCAGAGAATGGTGAGCATTTTCTAGAGTATGATGAGTTCGACAACGAAACAGATGATAAGACTGAAAACACTATCCGCTTTACAGAGAGCAAAGCAGAAGTAGTGAGAAAAGGTAACATGACTGGAAACCTTACTTTTGAGAAGGGTGAGAAAAATGAAACTATATACAGTACACCTTTTGGCGACCTAAACATGGATATCATCACTAACGATATTCAGATTGATGAACAAGATAAACAAATAGTATTAAAGATTGCATATGAATTATATGCTCAAAATGAAAAAGTATCAGATCACACTATCAATGTGAGCATAAAGAAATAGGAGGAAGATATGATTAATGCATTTATGATGATTGGACTTGCTTGGTGGACAATAACACTTATTGCTATAACAGGAGTTTTACTTATTGCTGTTATTGTATTGTTCATTCTTGGTAAGAGAGCAGAGAAGAAGCAAGAAGGCCAAGAAAAGATGATGGAAGAAAACGCACAGGTTATTAACTTGTTCGTTATTGATAAGAAAAAGATGAGACTTAAAGATGCTGGACTACCTCAGGTAGTACTAGAGCAGTCTCCAAAGCTTGCTAAGATGGCTAAGCTACCTATCGTTAAGGTTAAGGCTGGCCCTAGAGTAATGAACCTAATCGCTGATAATAAGATTTGGGATCAAATTCTACCAAAGCAAGACATTAAGGCTACAGTAAGCGGTATTTACATCACTAAAGTTCAAAGACTTCGTGGTCCAGCCGCACAGCCAAAGAAAAAGAAAAGAAGATAAATAGACATAAAAATAGAGACGAATTAATCGTCTCTATTTTTTTTATATATTCTTTTCTTTCAACTGGTCGTGCAACTGAACCGCTAAGTCTTTGATTTCGTGTTTGTCCATATTGCTTGTGTCTATTGCCTCGTAGAATTTTACGTGAGCAGTGTTAGCATAAAACTTTGGTGCGTGATTTTCAAACACTTCTTTCTCGTAGTCGATTCTAACTGGAACCACTTTGCAGTGAGTCTTTTCAACTATCTTGAACCCGCCTGTCTTAAAGTCTAGTATTTCGCCGTCTTTGGAGCGGGTGCCCTCTGGGAAGAGGAATATTGATGTACCGTTCTTTATTAACTCAGTGGCGTTAAGTACCATCTTTAATCCATCTCTTGGATCTTCTCTGTCTACGAATAGACAGTGAACAAATCTCATAAGAATGTTTAGAATTGGAACTTTATTTATTTCTTTTTTTGCGACAAAACCAGTAGGCTTCTTCATAAGAGGGTAGAGCACGATAATATCGAATAGTGATAGGTGATTACCTACATATAGTACCGCCTCATCCGTAGTGATGTTTTCTTTACCTTCAGCCACTGTTTTCATTCCCGTAATCAAGTTGGCTAGAAATAGTCCTAATTGTACCCAGCGCAAAGATACTATATCGCAAGCTTTTTTGCTGAATAGTCTAATGATTAGGAAAAATAGCGCCATTAGCAATGATATTAAAAAGAATACTACTAAAGGTATTGATATAATAATTAGTCTAATCATATTTTAATCCTCCGCAGTTATTATAAACGAACGAATGACAAATAACAAACATAAAAGTAGGTGTTTGTCGCACAAATAGTCAATAAAAGTAGTAATTATCGACAAAATGTCAAAAAGTGCACTTTTTTATGGAATTATGTTAAATTTATAAAAGGTATTGTAATTGTATTTTTTAAGTTATATAATTTAAACTACATTAAAAGGGATAATATGCTATTTTTTAAAGGAGGCAAATTATGAAAATGATGAAAAAATTGGTAGCAGTAGTTGCTGCACTAACACTAACACTTGGTATGGTATCTACAGCTATGGCAGCTTCATGGCAGACATACTTTGGTCTAAACAAGGGCTGGTATGAAGGTATGAAAGCTACACTAACATCAAACTCAGCTACAGGCTGGACTGCTAAGGTTTCAGACATCGGCTGGGGCGGCTGCTGGGGTGGCCAGGTATTCCAGAAGGGTGTATCAATCAAGGCAGGTCAGCAGTACACTATTAAGTTCACTATTAAATCTTCTAAGCTAGACAAGTATGTTTACTTAAAGATTGGTGATGAATCAGGTAAGAAGATGAACCTAGGTAAATGGATTGACTGTAAGAAGGGTAAATCAGTTACAGTAAATGAGACATTTACTGCTAAGTATAATGGAAAAGATATCTACTTTGGTATCGGTGGTGACTTTGGTGACAGATCTAAGGTTAAGACTGATAAAGACGCTAAAGTAAGATATAAATATGCTCCAAACAAGAAGTTGGATGGTAGACTAGGCGGAGACGCAGCAGCTAAGCATCCTACAGTTATTTCTGTAACAGGATTTTCATTTGGCGCACCTGCATCTAATGGCGGAAGCAGCAATGGTTCAAGCAACGGCACTGTAAACAGTAATGGTACTGTTAACACAGTTACAACAACTGATGGCACAGTTGCTACTGGTGATTTCACACCTATCGCTTGCGGAGCTACAGCAGTTCTAGCTGCAGCAGCAATTGTTGTATTTGCTAAGAGAAGACAGGAAGATTAATTAATAGCAATTACTATATAAAAATTGTATAAATTGTACAAAAAAAAGCACCTCTAGGGGTGCTTTTTTTGTTGAATCCGACCTAATCCTTTGATATAATTTTACTTGTAGAATTTCACTATGTGAAAGTTCGGGTAAGTGAAAATTTTTTCAGGATCATAAGGAGGAAACAAACATGAAAAAATTTGGTCGTAAAGCATTAGCATTAATGCTTGGTTTAGTATTATGCGTATCTATGTTCGCATTTACTGGCTGCGGAGGAAGCAGCTCAGATCCTGCTAGTTCAGGATTAGTTGACAGTGATATCAAAGGTGACATCTCAATTATGACTTGGGGTGGAGACGGAAAATATCACGAAGATATTGGTTCAGAAGACCTTAGCGATAGCAAACTAACATCACAGAATGTTGCACAGGTTTATGCAGTAGCTAAGAAGTTTAAAGAAAAATATCCTAATGTAAAAATTAACATTTGGGCAAAAGCTGGTGACCCTAACCAGCCAGGAACTCCTTCATGGGATCAGGAAATTGAAAACTTTAAGACAAAGTATGGTAAATATCCTGACATCTGGGGAGCAGACGATATCATCTCAGATATCAAAAAAGGTCTAGTTGCTGATTTATCAGTATACAAGAACGAAGATTCATACAAAGCTTATAACAAGACTTTGATGAAACAGATGAATTACGATGGTATGCAGGCAGGACTTCCTTCATACACTATCCCTTGGGGAATTTGGATTAACAAGTCATTAGCAGCAGATAACAATATCGATGTTCCAGATCCAGATTGGAGCATCCAAGAGTTTACAGATTTCGTAAACCAGGCAGATAAGGAGTCATTCTTCGGTATGAAGTGTGCGGCTACTGACCCTGCAGGACACGACGGACACGGCCCTATGGATATCCTAGATATGGGCGTTCCTTCAATCAACAAGCAGATTAAAGAGAAGAACAGTATTGATCTAAATACAGACGAAGTTAAGAGTCTTCTAAAGTATGCTTCACAGTGGGCTGCTTCATCAGTTGACTCAGCAGAAGGTGCAGAAACACTTTCAGCAGAAATCGCTCAGGAAAACATGGGCTATTCATGGACATACTTCGTAAACAACAGAACTTTGATTAACGTTGAGGATCCTTGGTACTTGACAGCAGGTGCTGATCCATCAAACAAGAAATCAAACGTTTACATCAAAGCTAAAGATTGGGACTTCTATCCATTCCCATCTACAGAGTACATGGATGATGAGAACACTATTAAGCTAGTTATTGACCCTATTTGTCTACACAACTATGCACTAGATGACTCAAATCCACAGATGAGCAAGGCTGAAAAGTCTAAATTAGACTTAACATATACATTCTCAACATACTGGACAGCTTCTACAGAAGCTAGACAGGCTATCTATGATCAAGGATGGACTCAGGACGGCGTACACAAAGATTCAGCTGCCAGCGATACATTCCCTGTAGTAACAGGCGATGCATATGATGAGCAGATGGATATCTGGAACGAGCATCCAGCACACAAGGTTTACAAGGATAAAGAAGGATTCCAGAAGGTTATCAAGATCTTCAAGGAAGGTAAATCTTGGGATTACGTAGATAAATGTTGGACTAAGAAGATTTCAGAACACGGCGAAGAAATCTACACACTTCAAGAGTGGATTTCATGTAACGACAAAGACGTTGCAGGTGCTTGGATGACAGATAAGAACTGGGCAGACTCAGTTAAGTCTAAGCTAGCTGACTGGAATAAGACTATTAACAAACGTATCAAGAAAGCTGACGCTGAATTTAAGGCAGCTTTGAAGAAGTACTACGGAAACACTAAATAATAAAGGGTCCGTAGGGTAAGAGTTAATAGATTTTAATTAAATCAAACAATGCGGAACTGTCTAAAAATGGCGGTTCCGCTTTTGTACTTAGAGATAGTTATTTTTAAGTAAAAAACGGTAACAAATAAGGAAGATTGGAGAGAAACAACAATGAAAAGAAGAGTAATCACAACACTAATAATCGTAGCGTGTGTCATTGTTGCGGGAATCATTCTTTTCAATTTTGTATTAAAGACTGAGCCTAGCTATGTCAAAGATATAAGCAACGAAGAATTCGAAGAAGCTTATAAGGTTCTTAGCACATCATATCTAAATGATGGCGAAGAGGCTGAAGTGTACTATACCGATTTCATTAGAAAGAATAGTGAGATTGGTAAAGGCGAAGCTAGTGCTAATGTAGATGGTGGCGTTTCCACTGACAGTTTTTATGAGAAGAACAAAGATGATGAGAATGTTCCTGAAGCTGTAAAAGATTATAGCAAGCCTATGAAATCCTTGGATTATCAGGATAAGGCTAAGTATAACGTTACAGTTGATAAGTCAGGTTTGTACTACTTGGCAGTGGACTACATTTCAGTTGGTAGTTCACTATCCAACTACACTGTTAGTATGACAGTGAACGGAAAGCAAGAGTATTCTGAGATGAATACTATTAGACTTCCTATCACTTGGAAAGATACTGACAAGAAGAGCTTTGTGAGCAGCGGCGCTCTAAAGACCTTCCCTAAGGATGGTTACGGAGATGAGATGACTCCAAAGCAGAAGAAAGTACAACAATGGGAAAAGGGCACTTATCTATATAACAATACATACACTTCGACCACTCCATTGTGCTTCTACCTAAAGAAGGGTAGCAATGAGATTGTTTTAGAAAATGTTTCTTCAGGTGGTTTAGGTATTGGTAGCCTAAAAGCAGTAGAAGCGAAGGACAAGACAAAATCATACAAAGAGTACAGCAAAGCACATGGAAAAGAAGCGGTTATCAAAGATGATAAATACGCGCTTCAAATCGATGCTGTAAATTATTTCAGAAAGAATTCTACTGAAATAACATACGATAATGATATTGATGATTCACTTACTAGATTCAATATAGATTACAAAAAAATCAACATTTTGAAATGGGGAGAAGCTGGTGTAGAAACTACTTACACATTTGATGTGAAGAAGACTGGTAACTACAACCTAGCGTTCCACTTCAAAAACGGCAAGAAAGAGTTTGAAACATTTGAAACTGTAAAGATAGACGGCAAAGTACCTTTCAGCGAAATGTACAACTATTCATTTAGTCCAGAGCAGTCTAGTTATCAAAATGCTACTCTAGAAGACAAGAAAGGAAATCCTTATAAGTTCTACCTAGAAAAGGGCAAACATACGCTCACTATCAAGCAGGAAAATGAGCCTATCATGGAAGCTTATAGATATGCATTGTTGATAGAGCAGCACGTAACAAACTTTGACTTGGAAATCAAGAAGATTACTGGTGCTGAAGTTGATGAGAACCGTAACTGGAAGATGACTAAGTACATCAAGAACATTGATGGTTACCTAGATTCTTACTCAGATATGATTCAGCACATCAGATATTTACTTCAGGATTACTCTACTAATGGTAATGCTGGAGCTGTTCTTGCTTATCTAGATCAGGCAGATATCTTTATTAAGAACATGAAGGAATATCCAGATGATATCGCACTTCATACTCAAGATTTGACTGGTCCAGATAACTCCATCTTAGTTGCGCTAAGTAGTTTCGTTCAGGAATTGACTAACAACGAATTTACACTTGATCGCATATACGTATTTGGAGATGAAGATCAATTAGAAAAGGCAAACAGTTCATTTGGTAGTTCACTTTGGACAGGAATTAGATCTTTGGTTAATACTTTCGTAACTGACAAGTATGATACAAAGATTTCCGAAGACAAAGACACCATCACTATCTGGTTCAACAAGGCTACTACACACGTTAACTTGTTGCAGAAGATGGCTGCCAGTGACTTCACAAAATATTACAAAGAGAAAACTGGAAAAGATATTAAAGTACATATCACAGCTATCCCTGACCCATCTAAGTTTACTCTAGCTATCGCAGCTAAGAAAACTCCTGATGTGGCTATGGGACTAATGTCATATATGCCATTCGACTTGTGTAGCCGTGGTGCTTTATATGACTTCACAAAATTCCCTGATTTCTGGCAAGTAGCGAATAGATTCCCAACAGGTGCTTTCGTTTCATATGTTTACAACGAAGGTGTCTACGCTGTTCCAGAGCAGACAGATTTCAACGCAGTTGTTTACAGAAAAGATATCTTTAGACAGTTAGGTGTTAAGGTTCCAGACAACTGGGATGAACTAATTGACATCCTTCCAACACTCCAGAGATATGGTAAGAACTTCTACCACAATATTTCTCTTGGTGTTACAGGATACAAGTGGTTCTATCAGACAGCACCTATGATTCTACAAAACGGTGGACAACTATACATTCAGGATAAGAATGGAATAGTTAAGACTGGTATTGATAGCAAGAATGCGATTAGAGGTATGCAGTTACTTGGAGACTTGTTCAACAAGTACTCACTAGATACTTCAGTTAACTCATTCTTCAACTCATTTAGATATTCAACACTTCCAATCGGTATTATCGGAATGGAAGACTACACACTAATCAAGAATGGTGCTCCAGAACTTGATGGTGAGTGGGAGATTGCTCCATATATTGGAACAAAACAGAAAGATGGCGTAACAAATAGAACATTCGTAGCGAACGGTACTGGTGCAGCCATCATGAAAGGTTCTAAGAAGAAAGAAGCCGCTTGGGAATTCATTAAATGGTGGACAAGTAAAGATGTTCAGACAGAGTACACTAATACACTTACATCATCATATGGTAAGACATACTTCTGGCTATCATCTAACTTAGAAGCATTGCAGAATAACCCAATGGATGAAAAAGATAAGAACGTAATGCTCAAACAGATTAATTGGGTAACAGACGTTACAAGAACACCAGGTCAGTACTTACTAGAGAGAACAATTTCTAACATTTGGACTAGCATGGTATTTGACGGTGTTTCAGCACAAGTTTCAGTCGACGAAAAGAAAGCCGATGTAAACAAGGAAATCACACGTAAGATGACAGAACTTGGTTACTACAACGACAAAGGAAAACTTATTAAGAAGTTTAAACTTCGTGGCTATGACTGGATAAAGAAAAATCAAGAAAATGCTTTAAAGAAAGGGGGTAAGAAATAATGGCAGAAGTTGTTGGTAAAAAACATTTTTACAATAAAGACGGATTTAGATCATTTAGTCTCTTATTCCCTTACGCATTACTATTTTGTGGATTTATCCTAATCCCTATTGTTATAGCGATGGGATTGTCATTTACATACTTTGACGTTATCAATACCCCAACATTTGCGGGTATGCAAAACTACATCACTCTATTAACAGGTGATGAGATTTTCATGAAGTATGTACTTCCAAATACAATCCTATACGCGATAGTAGTAGGTGTGGGAGGATACGCATTATCATTTATTATGGCTTGGATACTTGCACAGGTTACTCCTAGATTTAGAACAATCTATGCTCTAGCGATGTATACACCATCACTTGCAGGTATGATTATGATTCCATACGTTTGGAAGATTATCTTCTCAGGTGACCAGGCAGGTCTTGCCAATGCGTATTTGATGAAATTCGGATTTATAGAACAGCCGATACAGTGGTTGCTATCGTCGGATTACTTTATGCCGATTATGATCTTCGTATCCCTATGGTCATCCATGGGTATCGGTTTCTTGGCGATGCTTTCAGGTATTATGAATATCGACCAAGAGCTATACGAGGCAGCGTACATTGATGGTATTAAGAACAGAGCACAAGAAATTGTTTACATCACAGTGCCATCTATGAAACCACAGATGTTATTCGGTGCCGTTATGTCTATCGTTAACGCCTTCAACATGGGCTGGATTGGTGTACAGTTGGCAGGTGCCAACCCAACACCAGAGTACGCTGGTCAGTTGATCGCTAACCACATAGACGATTACGCATATATTAGATACGAGATGGGATATGCTTCAGCCATATCTGTTACTCTTTTGTGTCTAGTATATCTATGTAGTAGAGTAGCAAACAATCTCTTTACAGAGAAAGATGAATATTAGAAAGGAGGATCATAATGGCAAATTTTCAAGGTAATAGAATTAACCCATCGAGATTTTCCAGAGGACAGATTAAGTTCCACATAATCTCGCTACCGTTATCCATATTTATGATTACTCCTATCGTATTCGTAATATGTAACGCGTTTAAACCTCTTGGAGAATTGTTCAGATTCCCACCAAGAATTTTCGTATACAATCCAACATTGGATAACTTTAGGAATCTGATGGAAATGGCTGGTAACACTGGTATTCCAATGTCCAGATATTTCCTTAACTCTTTGATCGTAACTGGTCTTACTGTAGTACTCAACTTGATTATTACAATTATGGCTGCTTACGTATTCTCAAAGAAGAAATTTAAATTAAGCGGTGCTTTATGGGAAATCAACCAGTTAGCTCTTATGTTCGTAGCTACAGCCGTGGCTATTCCTAGATACTTGGTTATCGTTAAGATAGGAGCATATAACACTTGGTTCGCACACATCCTACCACTTATTGCTGTACCAGTAGGACTCTTCTTGGTAAAACAGTTCGTGGATGGAATCCCAGATGCACTTATCGAAGCTGCCGTTGTGGACGGAGCTGGAGATATAAGAATACTTAGAAGTATTATTATTCCTTTAGCAAAGCCAGCGCTTGCTACTACAGTAGTGTTGACATTCCAGGCAGTTTGGATGAACGCAGAAACTTCAAACAACTATATTACAAATGAGTCACTGAGAACGTTTACGTACTACGTAACGGCCCTTGGTGTTAATACCCAGATGTCTGCGCAAGGTATGATGGCGGCGGCCAATATGATTTGGTTCTTGCCTAACTTAATCATATTCATTGCAATGCAGTCTAAGGTTATGAACACAATGGCTAGCTCAGGTATCAAGTAAGGAGGCAGAGTTATGAGATTTATTAAAAGATCGTTAGTTCTGCTCCTTGCAGTAACTTTCGTAATTATGAGTGCTTTGCCTGTAGCAGCATCACAGGCCACAAGTTATACATACACTTTGGATGATGACAGCGAGATGGTAAGAACACAGGATGCTTATCTTCCAGATAGAACTATCACTGATTTAGGGCTAGATAGTCCACAGGATATGTTCATCACAGATGACAATATTGCTTACATCGCAGATTCAGGAAATGCCAGAGTAGTTGTATACAATATCGACACAGGAAAAGTAGAAAAAGAGTTTTCAAAGGAAACTGTTAAGGATCCTAAATTTGAAGGATTTGATAAACCATCAGGTTTGTTCATATCTAAAAAAGGTGAACTCTTTGTAGCAGACCCTGGTAAGAAAACTGTATTTAAGTTCGACAAGAACGGACAATACGAGAGAAGATACGATAGACCTACAGCAGTTATCTTTAACGGAAGCGGTAGTAAAGATAAAACTAACTACGAGCCAAGTAAAGTAGCTATCGATAGTGGTGAAAACCTATATATCGTATCAGAAGGTTTGTACGATGGTATTATCCAGCTTGCTAAAACTGGCGAGTTCTTAGGATACTTCGCGACAAACAAAGCAAAACTATCACCTGTTCAGGCATTCTTGAAGATGATCTATACAAAAGAGCAGGCGAAGAATTCTACATTATTAAATACTGACCCACAGACATTCTCTAATGTGTTCGTAGACAAAAAGGGAATGGCGTACTCAGTTTCTATGAATGCTCCAGACGATGGACTTAAGAAACATAGTACAAAGGGTTCTAACATGTTTAAAAACGATGTAGTTTGTACAGAACACTTAACAGACGTAACAGTAGATGGTAATGGAATCATTTACACATCTGATACAGAAGGTTTCATTTGTGTATACACACCTGACGGAGAACTAATCTTCAAACTTGGTGCGAAGGTTAATGACATGTCTATTTCAGGTTTGTTCAAGTCTTTAGTTACTATAGCAGTAGATAACAAAGGAAACATTTGGACAGCCGACGGTGATAATGGATATCTACAGTCATTCTCTCCAACAGAGTATTCAACTACCATTTATCACGCGCTTACTGAATATGAAAAAGGTAACTATGATGTGGCACTAGCTGACTGGAGTTACGTACTAAGACTTAACCAGATGTCAGTGCTAGCTCACAACGGAGTTGCTAAAGCATATTACAACAACGAGAAATACCACAAAGCGATGGAAGACTTTGAAATCGCTGGTAACAGAGAAGGTTATTCAGAGGCGTACTGGGAAGTTCGTAATAAACAAATTCAAAAATACTTAGGACCATTCTTAATAGTAGTAATTCTACTAATAGTACTAAGAATTGTAATAGGTGTTATAGATAAGAAGAAAAAGATTCCACAGGCTAAGAAGAACCTTGGTAAGAAACTTAGCAAGGTACCAATAATTAGCGAGATAGGATATGCGTTCAAGTGCGCGAGACATCCTATCGACAGATACTATGACATTAGAGTTGGTAAGCATGGTTCACCACTCACAGCATTAATTATCTATGTTATCTTCTTCGGAGTTTATATGCTCTACACTGTAGGTAAAGGATTTATCTATCAGTATCAGAAGGTAGAGGATATGGATATGGGAGCTGTAGTAGTTGGTTTCTTTGCAATCCTAATTCTATTCATCATATGTAACTACTTAGTAACATCAATCACAGATGGTGATGGTACTATCAAACAGATTTATATGATTCCAGCTTACGGATTAATGCCAGCTATGATAGCAATGCTTCTAACTACTGGACTATCATACTTCCTAACATACAACGAAGCATTTATCTTAACTGTAATTATGATTATAGGCGTTGGCTGGTCCATAGCAGTCATATTTGAGGGACTGGCTACAGTTCACGATTATGACTTCAAGGGAACAATAGTAAGTTTGATTATTACAGCAGTATTCATCTTGATTGCAGTAATAGTGGTTCTCGTAATTATCATTATGTGGGATCAGCTATCAGACTTCTTGATAACATTAGGAAAGGAGGTAATAAGAAATGTCACAGGCGGCTAAAAAGTATATTAAAATATCAAGCCTTGTTGTTACAATTCTTTGCATCCTTTCACTGGGAGTGGGAGTATTCGCTGCGTATCTAAATACGAACAGAGATACTAGAAAAGCTCCTAAGAAAGTTACAGAAAAGCTTTCTATTAAAGACGGTGGCTACAAGAAGCTTTGTGAAATCGGTAAGTTTGAATATTACTACCGTGACGACAGAGATATCGTAGCAATCAAAGATAAAAACAACGGATACATTTGGAAGACTGGTTTAGATGCACCATTCAGTAATCAGATTAGAGATGCTAAAGACGCAGTAGACAACGGTAGCGTTAAGGAATTTGCTGAGGAAGAGGAAATGTCACCAGCTGAAGTTAGAGAACTAGCTAAGACTCCTCAAGAGCAAGATCTTAACTCACAGTTTACAGCTATGGCAAACTCACTTATTACTCTCGAGTACTATTCAGGCGAGGGTGATAGTATGACTACGTCAAAGGTTTCTTCAGCATCTGAAGAGTCAAAAGACGGTTCATCTACACTTTCAAAAGTATCAGGCACAGATAATGAGTTTAAGTTAAGATGTAAATTCGGCGTGAACGATGAAAAGATCACAATGAATGTTTACATTACTTTCACTGAAGATGGAAAGATTAAATACAATATTCCATTCAAAGAAATTGAAGATACTAACGATGGCAAGACAAAGGCAGACATCAAGAACGTTATTATCACACCATTCCTCGGAACAAGTGGTGGTGGATTGAAATACTACGACAATGACACTCAATCTTGGACAAAGATCAAATCAAAAGAATTCACTCCTGGTTATGTGTTAGTACCAGACGGAAGTGGAGCACTAATGAGATTTGAAAAGAACGCAGCCAAGTTTACAGATTACGAGGGAGATGTTTATGGATTAGATCCAGCTACAGATATGTATTATCACAGTGAAAAGAACGACGCTGTTGAAGTTAAACAGCCAAGTATGCCAGTATTTGGTATTTCACATGGTGATGGTACACAGGCAGCATTTGTATCATACGCTACTAAGGGTTCAGAGTATATGTCAATCAATGTTGTTCCATCATCTACTGGAAAGAACAAGATTAAATATACTTATGCATACCCAGCGTTCAAGTACAATGCAGAGTATTTCCAAGTAAAGGATCAAGCTGGAAACTCTTACAGAAAAGTTCAAGATTCTATAAACAAATTTGACATCGACATCACTTATGAATTCCTAAGTGGAGATGGCGATGATGGCACTCCTTCAGCAGATTATGTAGGAATGGCCAAAGCATATAGAAACCATTTGATTAAGACCAAGACTTTGAAGGAAATGAAGACTACTCAGAAGGATATTCCTATTAGAATTGACTTCCTAATGTCTGATTCCAAGAAGGGTGTTTTCTCAACACAGGAAGTTGCAGTTACTACTGTGGACAATGTTAAGGAAATACTAAATGAATTAATCAAAGACAAAGTCAAAAACATTAACTCTGGACTTATTGGATGGCAGAGTGGTGGCGAGACCATGTCCAAGCCAAATAGCACAAGCTTCTCTGGCGACATTGGTAGCGAAGGTGATTTTGAAGATATGATGGCTTACTTTAATAAGAAGAAAGTCGATGTATCATACTCAAGAGACTTCGCCAATATTAACGAAGATATGACAAGTTACTATGGAGTGGCAGCAAGACACTTAAGTACTAAGTATATCGAAGTTGATAAGACAGCCATCTTACCACAGAACGTTCCAGTAACTGAGTTTAGTTATGCGAGCCCAGAGACAAGTGACGAGTGGTTAAATGATTTGTATGATGATGTGGGTGAAGACAGTAAGTCATTCACTGTAGACGGAATTTCAGACAACTTGATTAGTTCATATTCTGGAAAGAACGATTTCACATCACCATCAGAGGCCATCAAGCTATATCAGAAATCATTCAAGAATATTAAGAAGAAGACGAAGCTAAATATGGTTAACCCTAACCAGTATTTGTGGAAGTACACAGATCGTTTCTTACAGTCAAACGTAGGAACATCACAGTACGTATACGAAACAGATACAGTTCCATTCTTGCAGATGGTACTTAATGGAACAATGGAAGTTTACGCACCATATTCAAACTTCTCATTCTACTCAAAGAGCGACATGCTCAAGATGATTGATTACAATATTTCACCATCATTTGTACTTACAAAGAAACCTTCATACTTGCTAGCAGCTACCACAAGTGCAGATTACTACTCAACAGAGTACAGCCAGTATGAGAAGATCATCAACAACATTTACAAAACAGTAAATGATGGACTAAAGGACGTTCAAGGATTTGAATGGACTAACAGAACAGTATTGGACGATGGTGTTATCGCTAATACATACAAAAAAGATGGCGAGACAAAGACTGTTGTTATTAACTACACAAACGATCAGGTAAAAGTTAAAGGACAGCAGATTGATAAACAAAGTGCAAAAACTTTGGAAGGGGGTGTTAAGTAATGGCAGACAAAAAAGTAAAAGAACCTAAAGCAAAAAAAGCCCCTAAGAAAAGAAAACTAAAAACTTATCAGCAAAGACAGGATAGAAATGGTTATGCATTTATGGCACCATGGATCATCGGATTCTTAGCATTTACTGCATTCCCATTCGTAATGACAATTTACTTGAGTTTTACTCACGTAAAAGCAACTATCCTAGGTTACGACATCAAGTGGGTAGGATTAGCAAATTATAATTCAGCATTCTTCAAGAGTGAGACATTCACTCCAGCATTGCTTTCATATTTGCAGATGATAATTCCATACACATTTATCGTAGTAGTATTATCATTTATCATCGCCTACTTGCTATGTAAGATTAATGTAGGTAAGAGTATTTTGAGAACAATATACTTCCTACCAGTAATCATTATGTCTGGACCAGTTATGACTCAGATATTAAACGTACAAGATGCTGGACAGGCAGCTTCAGCAGCATCACAAGCAGCAGATGCCGCGGTGCAGACAAACGCATTCTCGGACATATTCATTATGCAGATTATCCAGAGTTATTCTCCAGGATTTGCAAATGCCCTAGCAGGTGTGTTTGATCACTTATCAATAATACTTTGGTTTACTGGAATCCCAATTGTACTATTCATCAACGGACTTCAGAAAATCAACCCAAGTATTTACGAAGCAGCTAAGATTGATTCAGCCAACGCATGGCAGATTATGTGGAAGATTACAATTCCAATGCTTAAGTCTATCGGACTTATCATTACAGTATTTACAGTAATCCAACTTGGTATGTACGAATCAATCAACCCAGTTTATGAATTGATTAAAGAGCAGACAGGTAAGACGGACGGTGGACTCGGGTACGCCGCCACATACTCCTGGATCTACAGTATCCTGGCACTTCTAATTATCGGAATAGTATTCTTACTATTTAAGGATAGGAAGCCAAAGGATATTAAGGCTAGAGAAAGACAAGAGAAGAAACTTAAGAAACTTGATAGACAACAGAAGCGTAGACTAGCTGCTCAGAGAAGACACGAGAGGAAGGAGGCAAAGCGTTTTGGCAAATAATTTAAAAGATAAAGTTAAAAATATAAATGTCGATAAAATTAAAAATTACAGCTTTGCCAAATTCAAAAAACTCAAAGCAGTTAATATCATTTCTAAGATAGCAATATACTTCGTACTAATTTGTATTGGATATGTATATTTGAAACCAATTTTTGAAATGGTATCTAAGTCTATAATGACAACAGCCGATTTGATTGACCCATCAATCACATGGTTGGCAAAGCACTTTACAATGAGTAACTTTGTGGCAGCTGTGAAAGCTCTTGATATACCTACATCGCTAATCGGTTCTATATGGTTCTCAGGACTATTAGCTGTAGCGCAAACTTTAGTGTCAGCCACTACAGGATTTGCACTATCAAGATACACTTTCAGAGGTAGAAACTTCTGGTACATAATGCTTATCTTGGCATTCATCCTACCAGTTCCTCTACTAACAGTTCCTAGAATTATGATCTTTGAAACATTCAAGGCATTAACAGGAATACAGGTACTTAATACTATCTGGCCACAGTTCTTAATGTCACTACTTGGACAAGGAACATACTCAACAATGTTAGTATTGATATTCTATAACTTCTTCAATATGATTCCTAAATCATTGGATGAAGCTGCTATGATTGACGGTGCTGGATCACTTAAGGTGTTCTACCACGTAGCAATTAGACTATCAACAGCTACTATACTTGTAGTATTCCTATTCTCATTCGTATTTAACTGGAATGAGACATATACCACAAGTACCATGTTAGGTGATGCAGTAGAGCTATTACCTACACAGTTGTCGGCGTTCGGATCTTCACCGGAAACACAAACAGCCGTGAACGAAGCCAAACGAATGGCCGCCACACTGATTTCAATTTTGCCATTGTTGATACTATATGGTGTTGTACAGAAACAATTCATCCAAGGTATCGAAAACACTGGTATTACAGGTGAATAATTATCAAGCCTACAAGGCTCATGTGTGGGGCTTTGTAGGCAGATAAATACTAATTATTATCACTATTTCGTCCTATAATTACAATATAAAAATAGGACGAGTTTGACTTAACAGGGAGGAAGGAAATGAAAACTTTCAGAAAGGGAATTTCAATATTAGTTGCACTGGCAATGATAGTTACCATCTGTGCTGTGGATTCTCCAAAGATTTCACAGGCCGGTGTTAAAGTTATTGTAGGCAAAAAGCTTAATGTTGAGATTACTGACACTGAGACTATCGTAGTAAAAGGTAAGGCGAAAGCTAAATCTGCCAACAAAAAGATTGCTAAAGTTGATAGCATCACCAAATATGAAAAGAATTCAAATATTCATATTAAAGGTATGAAAGTTGGAAAAACTACTATTAAGGTTAAAGTTGGAAAATCTACTAAGAAGATAAAAGTTACTGTATATCCAAAGACAGTAAGTGGTGTAAGAGCAGCAAAGAACTCTGAGACTAGCGCTACAGTTTCATGGAGCAAGTCTAAAGGTGCTGCTGGTTACACTATTTATCGTTCAAACAACAGAAATGCAGGATATGTAAAACTTGCATCTAAGAAGGGAACATCATTCTTTGACTCAGGATTAGAAAAAGGAAAGTACTATTACTACAAGGTTCAAGCCTACGGCAAAAAGAAAATCAAGAGTGAAGATCTTTCTAATCCAGTTTATGTAAGAACTTGGAAACAAATCTGGAGTGACGAGTTTAACGGAAATGCAGTAAACGAAAAGGTTTGGAACTACGATGTTGGCGATGGCGGTTGGGGTAACCGTGAGTTACAGTACTACCGTCCAGAAAACAATATCGTTAAAGATGGTAAACTAATCATCAAAAATGAATTTCAGTATGATGAAGATGCTGAGAAGTGTGTAGATAATTCATATTTCTCAGGAAGAATGAACACTAAAGGTAAGTTTGATTTTAAATATGGTAAGTTAGAATTTAGAGTTAAGCAGGCCAAGGGTGTTGGTACATGGACAGCTGGTTGGGCTTTAGGTAAAGATAAGGTTTGGCCAAACTGTGGTGAGATAGACGTATTCGAGACTACTAGCTCCAAATTAAAACAGACTATACCACAATCACTTCACTGTAAGAAGTTTAACGGTATGGCAGGATCTTCAGCTAATAAGCACTTCGATACCACAGTAACTACAGCCACATCTGCTTATCATACATACGGAGTTATTTGGACAGATTATGATATTACATTTACTATCGACGGACAAGCCACAGGTAATTACAACCCAGACAACTTTGTAGTAGAAGGAAGAGGAAATCAAGACTTGACTGTTTGGCCATATTGTCAGCCATTCTACTTGATAGTAAACTGTGCTATCGGTGGAGTACTTGGTGGACAAGTTACACCAGAGTACTGGACCAAGGTTAAACAAGAAGGAGACATCGGTTTCTACGAAGATTATCTATACTATGATTGGATCAGAGTATATCAATAAAGGAAAGAGAGGTGCATTATGAAGACATATAGAAAAATCATTTCAATAGTGCTATCAGTAGCATTAGTGATTTCACTTTGCATAGTGCAAGCGCCTACAAAAACTCAAGCAGGAGTAAAAATTATCGTGGGTAAAAAATTAGATTTCGATATTGGATCAAAAGAAACAATAATCGTTAAAGGAAAAGCGAAAGCTAAATCTTCTAGCAAGAAGGTTGCTAAGATTACTAAGACTAAGAAGAGCAAAAAGCAGACTAAGATTACTGTAAAAGGTATGAAGGTAGGCAAAGCTACTATCAAAGTTAAGGTAAAGAAAAAGAGTAAAAAGGTTAAAGTTACTGTTAGACCTAAAACTCCATCAGGACTAAGTGTAGCATTGGCTAGTAGCACTAGCGCAAAACTAACTTGGGCTAAAGCTAAAGGAGCAAACGGATACTATGTATATCGTTCAACTTCTAGAAACGGAGCATATGCTAAGGTAGGAACAGCAAAAACTACTACATTCACTAATACAGGTTTAGCACTTGGAAAATATTACTACTATAAGGTTATTGCTTATGGAAACAAGAATATCCTAAGTGATGATTATTCAAACATTGCTTATGCTAAGACTTGGAAACTTATCTGGAATGACGAGTTTGAAGGTGATTCACTTGATATGACTAAGTGGAACAATGAAGGATGTACAGGTGCTGGCGGATATGGTAACAACGAACTTCAGAATTACCAGTTAGCATTCTCAGAAGTAAAAGATGGCAAGTTCATCATTAAGCCACAGTTTGATTACAATACTACAACTAAAAAACCTGTAGATGATTCATATTACTCAACAAAGGTTTGGACAAAAGATACTGATACAGACAGCAGCTTTGATCAGTTCACATATGGTAAGTTTGAATTTAGAGCAAAGATGCCTAAGGGCCGTGGAACATGGGCTGCAGGTTGGATGCTTGGAACAGGCGCAGGTGGCGGATGGCCAACATGTGGTGAGATTGATGTATTCGAAACTACAAGTAGACCAGACAAGTCATTCATTCCACAGTCACTTCACATGAAGAAGTTCAACGGAATGCCATCAAGTCCTGGTAACAAACACTATGACTCATATATTGCAGATGCTACTACAGCATTCCATACATATGCAGTTGAGTGGTACCCAACATACATCAGATTTACTGTAGATGGAAAACAGACAGGTATTTATAACCCATCTGATTTCACTATTGAACCAATACCTACAGACGATATGTCAGTATGGCCATATAAGTATCCATTCTACTTGATTATGAACTGTGCAATCGGTGGTACATTAGGTGGAGAAGTTACTCCTCAGTACTGGACAAAGATTGCTACAAATGGAAATATCGAGACATATCAAGACAGACTTGAATTCGAGTATGTAAGGGTGTATCAGTAAGAGCAGTTGAACACAAAAATAAAAGAGCGACGGATGAGAGTGTTACTTTCATCCGTCGCTCTTTTATTTTTGTGTTATCGCGCTAGCGCGATGTTTAATCAACTGCTCTTTCTGGTTTATAATGCACCGGCACATTCATATTTTGCGAAGCAAAATATGAATGCAATTTTCTATAAAAACAACCTTTACATTGAACTTAATTTACCCTATTATTAAAGGGTAAATTTTTTAGAAAGAGAGCGTATAAATTAATGGAACAATACAGACTCGAGGGAAAAACTTTTGTAATTGATGATTATGACAGAAAGCCTGCATTTTCAAGTTTCTTGCCAGGTTTAGCTGGTGTAAAAGGTATTCCTATGTGGACATTCTATACTAATAGAGGTCAGGGAATGAACAGTTTTGGTATTGATAATAAGGGCAATGCCATCATGGAATTTAACACAGCTAACATAGCATTTGAAAACTGTACGGTTAAAGGCTTTAGAACATTTGTAAGAGTAGATGGAAAGTATTATGAACCATTCTTCGGATACAATGATGATGCTAAACGCCAGATTAGAATGAATAAAAACAGCTTCAAAGTTATTGAGAGAAATGAGGCTATGGGAATAGAAGTAAAGGTTAATTACTTCATTCTTCCTAATGAGAGCATTGGCGCGCTAGTTCGTCAAGTTAGCGTTAAGAATATTTCTGGTAAGCCTATGGATATAGAAGTAATTGACGGTCTTCCAAAGATAATTACTTCAGGTATCAACAACAGTGAGTTTAAAGAAATGTCAAACTTGTTCAAGAGTTGGGCATACATTAAGAATATTGATAACAAGATTCCTTACTACACACTTAGAGCATCTACAGGCGATTCAGCTGAGGTGTCAGATGTAGAAGGTGGTTATTACTATCTAACAATTAGAGATAATGAACTCCAGGATGTTATTTACGATGTAGATACAGTTTATGGATATGATTTATCACTTATGACTGCGCAGCGCTTCAAAGAGGGTGGAGTAGATGAAGTATTGTCTAAAGAACAGTGCTTCGCAAACAAGGTTCCTTGTGGATTCACACCTTTCAAAGAAACACTAGATGCAGATGAAAAATTAGAGTTTGATACATTTATCGGTTACGCTGGTACTCCAGAGCAGATCAATGCTAAGGCTAAGGACTTTGTGGCAGACGGATATGTTGCTAAGAAGTTTGAAGAGGCTGAAGAGTTGGCTGATAGTTTTACATCAGACGTTAAGACTACTACAGCAGCTGGCACATTTGATCAATACGTAGAGCAGTGTTACCTAGATAACTTCCTACGTGGTGGTTATCCATATGTTTTAAATAAAGATGGAAACAAGTCGATCATTCACTTGTTCTCAAGAAAGCACGGAGATCCAGAAAGAGATTATAACTTCTTCTCAATCGCTGCTGAGTATTACTCACAGGGTAATGGTAACTTCCGTGACGTTTCACAGAACAGAAGAAATGACGTATTCTTCAACAAAGACGTTGGAGACTTTAACGTAAAGACATTCTTCAGTCTAATTCAGCCAGATGGTTACAACCCACTTGAGGTTCGCCCAAGTTTGTTCAATGTTACTGAAGGCAAAATGGACGAAGTTAAAAATTATGTAAACCAGTGTATTGATGGCGATGCTTCTAAGATTTTAGATATAGTAGAAGGATCATTCACACCTGGTCAGATTTCAAATACAGTTGCTAGAAACCAGATTAACCTAACAGTAGATGACGGAGAGTTTATTGCAAACATCCTAGATAATTGTGATCAGAATATTGAAGCTGGTTTTGGCGAAGGTTACTGGAGTGACCACTGGGATTACAATATGGACTTAGTAGATAACTATCTATCAGTCTTCCCAGACAAAAAAGACGAAATGCTCTTTGACGACAAGACTTACAAGTTCTACGATTCTGTAGCTACAGTCGTTCCAAGAGATGAGAAATACGTAATTAACAAAAAGGGCGATGTTCGTCAGTACGGCATGGAAGTAGAAGACGAAGACAAAGAGAACATCGAAGGCTTCAATAAGTGGGCTACTAACTGGAAGAAGACACCTGACAACAAGATTTACTACACAACTTGTGCTGTTAAGATGATCATCCTAGCACTTTCTAAGTTTGCTCAATTGGATGTAGACGGTATTGGTGTAGAAATGGAAGGTGGAAAGCCAGGTTGGAACGATGCTATGAACGGTCTTCCAGGATTGTTTGGTTCAGGTACTCCTGAGACATTCGAGCTTAAGAGACTTGTGGACTTTATCGTAGACAACTTTGGTACAGACGGCGATATCGTAATGCCTGTTGAAATTGTAAGTTACTTAAGAGATGTAAAGGCAGCGTTAGATGATTACAATGCTGGTAGCTTATCAGATTTCGAGTACTGGGATAAGGTAGCAACTATTAGAGAGAACTACCGTGAAAAGGTTAGAATCTACTTCAGCGGTGAAGAAGGAATTATCACTAAAGAAGAAGTAGTAGAAATATTCAAGGCTTTCAGTGAGAAGATTGCTAAGGGAATCGAGAAGGCTAAAGAGATGGGTGGAGGAATCGTTCCTACATACCTAACTCATGAGGTTACTGATTTTGACGAAGTCAAAGACGCAGACGGTAATCCTGTAATTAGTCACTACGGACTCCCAAAAGCTAAGGTTAAAGCATTCAAGACTGTGGCACTTCCATACTTCTTGGAAGGTCCAGCTAGAATGATGGGATACATAAGTACAGATGAGGCTAGAGAAATCTTTAACAAGGTTAAAGAGACAGGTCTATATGATGAGAAGTTAGCAATGTACAAGACATCAGCTTCTATTGAAGATTGCTCAATGGAAAATGGTAGATGTCGTGCATTTACACCAGGATGGCAAGAAAGAGAAAACGTATTCTTGCATATGGAATACAAATACATCCTTGCTATGATTAAGGCTGGTCTATACGATGAGTATTACGAGACCATCACTCGTGCACTTATTCCATTCCTAGATCCAAATATGTATGGAAGGAGTACACTTGAGAACTCATCATTCTTAGCTTCAAGTGTTAACCCTAACGTAGACATTCACGGACGTGGTTTTGTAGCTAGACTTTCAGGTTCAACTACAGAGATGATGTCAATGTGGATTGAAATGTTTATGGGACCAAAGGTATTCACATACGAAGATGATAAGCTAACACTTAACTTCGAGCCAAAACTTGCAAACTGGTTGTTTAAAGATGGCGAAGTAACATTTAGAATGCTATCTACATGTGATGTTACATATGTAAATGAAACAGAGAAAAACACTTACGGTGAAGATGGCGCTAAGGTTTCATATATTGAAATCGACGGCGAGAAGGTGGCTGATGGCAACAAGCTTGTTGGTCAACTAGCTGAAGATGTAAGAGATGGCAGAGTAAAAGCTATCAAGGTAGTGTTTGAATAAAGAATAACTAATATAGAAGAAATAATATGCAGATAATCATTGATTATCTGCATATTTTATTATAAGTTAGAAAGTGGAAATATAAGGTCGATAATATAGTTATGCTTGCGTGCTTACTTGAAGGAGAAAAAATGACAGACAATTATACAATTCGTTTAGAAGAAGAAAAAGACTACAGGGAAGTTGAAAACTTAATAAGAGAATCCTTTTGGAATGTTTATCGCCCGGGATGTAGTGAGCATTATGTAATACATGTTTTGAGAAAAGATGATGCATTTATAAAAGAACTCGATTTTGTGATGGAACAAGACGGAACAATTATTGGTCAAAATATGTTTATGAAAACAGTCATTAACGCAGATGATGGAAAAGATGTGCCAGTCCTAACAATGGGACCGATTTGTATTACGCCTGAACTTAAGAGACAAGGATATGGAAAGGCTATACTTGATTGCTCCTTAGAGAAGGCTAAGGAGATGGGCTTTGGCGCGGTATTGTTTGAGGGCAATATTGATTTTTATGGTAAAAGTGGATTTGATTATGCAAGCAAGTTTGATATCAGATATCATGATTTGCCAGAAGATGCTGACTCATCATTTTTTCTATGCCAGGAATTGATTCCAGGGTATTTAGATAATGTGAGTGGAGTTTATCAGACACCACAAGGATACTACGTGAAAGATGAAGAAGTAGAAGAGTTTGATAAAGACTTTCCACCAAAGAAAAAGCTTAAACTTCCAGGACAATTATTTGATAAATAGAGGTGAAAAGATGAAAGATGTAAAAATAACAGTGATGACAAGAGCAGAGCATCCAGATTTAATAGAAAAATACGAAAATCCAATAGAGCATGCATGTGAGATGGAAATAGGAAAAGTATATATCTCTCATGATGCTAAGATACCTGATGGTTTTTGTCATGAGGCTTGGACATGTATGGAAAAATTTGTAAAAGAGCTAGCTAGTGGAGGTGGAAACTTTTTCGATGGTTGGATGAAAGATCCTTATTCTGCTATGGTTTCATGTAATGATGGATTTCGACCTGTTAGTTATTACTTGGAAGTTATTTAGTATTTCAGATAGGATTTAGAAGGTTGGAATATGTTTTTTAAGAAAAAAGATTTAGAAAAACAAAAGAAATACGACCCAGACAAAAAAGAACCAATCATTAAAGCAAGCATTTGTAATGGAGAACAAGTTGCTGGGTTTAAAGATTTAGAAACAGGAGAGTTTCACGAAGTTATGTATTTAAAAGATGCTAGAGATCTTGAAGTTTTCAAGGATAAGTATGGCATCACGGAAGATATAAAAAAGATTTATTAAAAAGGAGAATAATATGGAGATTAAAGCAGTTAAGTTTAGAGAGAACGGATTTTATACACAACCTTTTGCATTTGGTGGAGAAGAAGGACCTGAAAAATTTGACCCAAATATTAGGTACCGCGGTAGTTTGCAAAACTATTTAATCGATACTGGTGATGAAGTGATTTTGGTGGATACAGGTTTGCCAGCAGGAACACCAGAAGAAGTCCCAGATGAGAATAGTCCACTTTATACAGGTAAAGATATCTGCAGTTATATGGAGGCATTTGAGGCATTGGGCTATAAACCAGAACAAGTAACTAAGATTTTACTTACACATAAGCACGGAGACCACTCAGGAGAGCTTCGTTCATTCCCTAATGCAAAGATATATGTAAATGAAGAAGAAGTAAGTGCAGATGAGCTACAGGGGATTGATAATATTGTGCCTGTAAGTTTCACAGATGGCGCATATTATAATTTCCCAGACTCACAAAAGATTGCAGACGGTATTTACTATATTAAGGCTAAGGGACATACAAACGGAAACAGTCTTATCATTGCTGAAAATGATGGACTATTCTATATGTTCCAAGGTGATATTACATATGTGGATGAAGCACTTTACGAGGACAAACTTTCTACTGTTTTTGATGATATCCCAGCGGCTAGAGAGACTCAGGACAGAGTTCGAGAGTTTGTGCGTAACCATCCAACAGTTTATATGGGAACTCACACACCTCAGGGCTATGAAAATTTAGAGGCAAAAAGAGTAATGGATCTTGATAATCCAGTGGAGACAAAATTAGCAGAGGTTGATTTTGAAAAGCAAGAGGCATCAGGTAAGTATGTATGCTCTGTTTGTGGATATGTTTATGATCCAGCAGAACATGATGGAGTAGCTTTTGAAGATCTGCCTGATGATTGGTGTTGCCCTCGATGCAAACAACCTAAAGAAAAGTTTAACAAGGCATAACTGTAAACTGAAAAAAGGAGTTAAAAATGAATGTTGTAGAAGTAACTAAAATTAATAAGACATACCCATCGTTCAAATTAAATGATGTATCCTTCTCTCTGGAAGAAGGAAAGATTACGGGATTCATTGGTAGGAACGGTGCCGGCAAAACAACTACAATCAAGTCGATGCTAAATCTAATTCATACGGAGAGTGGAGATATTTCTTATTTTGGAATGCCACTTCTTGAAAATGAAAAAGAAATCAAACAAAGAATCGGATACTCAACGGGAACTATTAGCTGGTATCCAAGAAAAACTATTAAGCAGATAGTTGATGTCACAAAGACATTTTATCCAACTTGGGATGAGGATGCTTATCACAAGTATATGGAACTTTTCAAACTAGAAGAAGATAAAAAACCAATCGAACTTTCTGAAGGAATGAAAGTTAAGTTTAACTTACTTCTTGCTTTGTCGCATAAAGCAGAAGTGCTAATATTGGATGAACCTACTAGTGGGCTTGATCCATTCTCAAGAGATGAACTACTTGAAATCTTTGAGACACTAAAAGAACATGGTGTAACCATTCTTTTTTCAACACATATAACATCAGACCTTGAGAAGTGCGCAGATAATATAGTGTATATTCACGAAGGAGAGATTCGTGCAAACTGCCCTAAGAAAGAGTTTGAAGAGAAGAACGGAAAAGAAGGAGAGACTTTAGAAGAAATCTTCTTAAGACTAGAAAGGGAGGCGAGAGCATGAAAGCATTATTAAGAAAAGAAATGCGCTTAACCGCGTTAAAACTAACATACATATTTATTGCATTTGCATTTTTGACACTTTGCCCTGGCTACCCAATCTTACTTGCAGTGTTCTTTATTACTCTAGGAATCTTCCAAACATTCCAAAGTGCAAGAGAAGCGAATGATATTGTTTATTCAGCATTGCTACCAGTTCCTAAAACTGATGTAGTAAAGGGAAAGTTTATATTCACTGTGTTTATTGAAATGTGTGGATTTGTAATAATGGTAATCTTAACACTTGTTAGAATGACAGTTTGGAAAGATGCAGTGCCATATGTTAAAAATGCGCTAATGAATGCTAACTTTGTATTCTTAGCATTTGCATTATTAGTGTTTGGTTTATTCAATTCAATTTTCCTTGGAGGTTTCTTCAAGACAGCATATCAACTAGGAAAGTATTTTGTTATTTATATAGTAGCAATTCTCTTCGTGATAGGTATCGCTGAGTCACTACATCATATACCTGGACTTAAAGCAGTAAATGCATTTGGATTTGATGCTATTGGGTTGCAAGTGGCAGCGCTTGTGATAGGTATAGTTTTGTTTGCTGGAATGACATTGATTTCTTATAAAAAATCTTGTAACAACTTTGATAAGATAGACTTGTAGGAGAGTAAAACTATTATTGGTTTTTCCGATAAAAGTTATAAAAACTCTTTGCACTTATATTTTTGAAATAGTGTAAAAATTGCACTTTGTCATATTGACAAAGTGCAATTTTTTGTTATCATAAGTTTGGAGGGAAAATTATGAAATTAAAAGAATTAAGAAAAGAAAAGAAAATGACTCAACAACAGGTTGCTGATTTAGTTGGGGTTTGCTTGCGTTCATATAAGTCATATGAAAATGAAAAAAGAAAAGAAGGTACAATAAAGTATGATTATATGATTAGTAAGTTAGAAGAAGTGAATAAGATAGATGAAGAGAATGGAGTTCTTGAAATAGAGGATATAAAAGAAATATGTGCTAAAGTATTTGAAAAATATGAAGTGTATTACTGTTATTTGTTTGGATCATATGCAAAGGGTTATGCAAAAGGAAATAGTGATGTGGATTTATTGGTTTCTACAAAAGCGAGGGGAATAGATTTTTATGGGCTAATCGAAGATTTGAGAGTGAATTTGCATAAAAGAGTTGATTTGCTGGATTTAAAACAGTTAGAGAATAATTTTAATTTAACAAAGGAAATACTTGAAGATGGAGTTAAAATATATGGATAAACTAGGAAATATTGTAATATACCAGACAGATGATGGAACAACGAAAATTGACGTAAATATTAAAAACGAGACAGTGTGGCTTTCTATTGAACAAATGTCAGAATTGTTTCAAAGAGATAGAAGTGTGATTGGTAAACATATTAGAAATGTTTTTAAAGAAGGAGAACTTGAAAAGAAAGCAGTATGGGCAAAATTTGCCCATACTGCTCAAGACGGGAAGACATACAATGTTGATTACTATAATTTAGATGTAATTATTTCTGTGGGATATAGAGTAAAGTCAATTCGTGGTACGCAATTTAGAATATGGGCCAATTCTGTTTTGAAAGATTATATCATTAAGGGTTTCGCAATGGATGATGATAGACTAAAAGGACATGGTGGAGGACAATATTGGAAAGAATTATTAGATAGAATTAGAGATATTAGATCATCTGAAAAAGTACTTTATAGACAAGTTCTTGATTTGTACGCGACTAGTGTTGATTATAATCCGAAGAGTGAAGAATCTATACAGTTTTTTAAAATTGTTCAAAATAAACTTCATTATGCAGCTCATGGACACACAGCTGCAGAGGTAATTTTCGAAAGAGCAAATGCAAGTGAACCTTTTATGGGGCTGACTTCATTTTCAGGAGAATTACCTGCTTTAAAGGACATTGGAATTGCAAAAAACTATTTAAGCGAAAATGAATTAAAAATACTAAACAATCTAGTGTCAGGTTATTTTGATTTTGCTGAAATAAATGCAATAGAACACAAGCCTATGTATATGAGCGATTATGTTTCAAAATTAGACTCTATTCTTACTTCATGGGATAGAATGATATTGAAAGACGCAGGAAATGTAAGTCATAATCAAGCGATGGATAAAGCAAAAGAGGAATATAGAAAGTATCAAAAAGCGACTCTATCTCCTGTGGAGAAAGAGTATTTGGAAAGTATTAAAGCATTAGAAAAAGACGTTAAAAATACCATTGTATAATTCATAAAATTAAAATATAATGTAGTGGATATAATACTAAACCATAGGAGAGAAGCATGGGTAAATTAGAGTATTTAGACAAAAAAGGAACATTCACACTAGACAATCCGGATTTGACTAGCTATATGTATTTCCCTTTGGCGAACGAGGCTGGAATTATGGGAGCCATCACGCCAGATTTAAATGGAGATATTAAACTAGATCAAAACACGTTCTTTTTGGAGCCGGTAAGTAGTGAGAATCTTCATAATAATAAGTCGTCTAGAAACTTCTGGGTGTATGTGGAGGGAAAAGGTGCCTGGTCTGTTACAGGTAAGAGTGCTAAGCAGCAGGCAGAACTATTCACTGACGAGAAGGACGATGTAAAACTAACGGCTGGTATCATGTGGCATCAGGTTGAGCGCGAGTCTAAGGAACTTGGTCTTAAGGCTACCATTACATCTTATGCGCCAAATGCAGATGGCGAGATTGAGATGAACGATGAGACGCTTGAGCCTACGGACGATCAGGTTGAACTAACAAAAATAACAATCAAAAATATTTCAGACGAAGAAGTAGAATACACACCAACAGTGGCTATTCCAATGTACAGCAGATCTGCTGACAACATTCGTGACCACAGACACGTGACATCGCTACTTCATAGAACTAAAACTATCAAAAACGGTGTAGTGGTTTATCCTACACTTACTTTTGACGAGCGTGGTCACAATAAGAACGAAATGATTTACGCCACTATGGCCAAAGAAGAAGTGGATGGCGAGATGGTTTCACCTATCAGCTTTTGTCCAGTGGTGGAAGAGTTTATTGGAGACGGCGGAAGTTTCGAGAACCCATACTACGTAATGACTAACAAGCCACTTCCATACACTGAGGAAGAGATGCGCGTGGACGGCTACGAGACAGTGGGCGCCATCAGATTTAATGATGCCACTTTGCAGCCGGGTGAGGAGCGCACATACATAGTGGCTCTTGGCTATGGTAAGTCTGAAACTGAAATCATTAATATAGGAAAGAAGTACTTGCTTACTCGCCACTTCGACAAATACCTCGAAGCCACAAAAGAGTACTGGCAAGACAAAATAAATGTAAGTTATAGATCTTCAGATACTGATTTTGATAACTGGATGCACTGGGTTAACTTCCAACCAATGCTTAGAAGAATATATGGATGTTCATTCCTACCTCATCACGACTACGGCAAAGGTGGTAGAGGCTGGAGAGATTTGTGGCA
>JAGCPW010000026.1 GCA_017965495.1 Eubacterium sp.
AGCTATGCCAATTGAAAGGTTAGTGCTTGAAACTGACTGTCCATACCTTGCACCAGACCCACATATAGGCGAGAGAAATGATTCCACATACATAAGTTATGTGGCAGACAAAATAGCAGAGCTAAGGGGCATGAGTACAGAAGAACTAATCAAGATTACCACAGAGAATGCCAAGAGAATGTATAGAATAGAGGATTAATTATGGCATATCTTGCATCTCCTAGAGAGACAAAAGCAATAATAGATAGTTATTCATTCAATTTCCAAAAGAAGTTTGGACAAAACTTTTTGGTGGATTCAAATGTGCTTGAAAACATAATTGAAAAAGCTGGAATAACTGAAGATGACTTGGTGCTAGAGATTGGTCCGGGTATTGGAACTATGACTCAGTATCTCTGCGAGCATGCGAGAGAAGTAGTGGCTATAGAAATTGATGAAACTCTTATTCCAATTTTGAATTATACTTTGTCGGACTACGACAATGTAGAAATAATAAACGATGATGCGCTAAAGACAGACATAGAAAAAATAGTTAAAAAGAAAAATGGTGGAAAGCCTATAAAGGTAGTGGCTAACCTTCCTTACTACATTACAACACCTATCATTATGGGCCTTCTAGAGGGAAAAGCACCAATTGATAGCATTACAATAATGGTTCAAAAGGAAGTGGCAGAGCGTATGCAGACTGGACCTGGTAGTAAAGATTATGGAGCACTTTCTTTGGCGGTGCAGTACTATGCAGATGCCAATATTTTAATGACAGTACCAGCAAGCTGCTTTATGCCAAGACCAAAGGTGGACTCTTCTGTTATAAAACTAGATATTTACAGCGAGCCACCAGTTAGTGTATGTGATCCAGAGATGATGTTTAAAATTATTCGTGCATCATTTAATCAGAGAAGAAAAACACTAGTAAATGGACTTAAGAATGCAAGCAACTTGCCATTTACTAAAGAAGAGATAGAAGAATCAATAGAAAAACTGGGAGAAGATGTTAGAGTGAGAGGTGAAAAGCTTACACTAGAGCAGTTCGCAAAACTAACGGATATCCTTATGGGAGAAGATTAAAACCGAAAAACCGCGTGGTTTACATAACTTGCAAGTTTGGTTGAGAGCGAATGCCCTATATGTTAGAATAGATATCAAGTATGAATACGAAAATAGTTAAAATAGATGCAGCAAATATCGACGAAAACCTAATTAAGCAAGCTGCAGAAATAATTAAAAATGGTGGATTGGTAGCGTTTCCTACCGAGACAGTTTATGGTTTGGGAGCAAACGCATTGGATGCAGATGCTTCTAAAAAAATATATGAGGCAAAAGGCAGACCAAGCGATAATCCACTAATAGCGCACATAGCATCGCTAGATACGTTAGATGAGATAGTGGAAGATGTGAGCGATGTGGCAAAGAAGTTAATCGATAAGTTTTGGCCAGGGCCAATGACTTTGATATTTAATAAAAAGCCAAACGTACCAGATAGCACTACTGGTGGACTAGATACTTTGGCGGTGAGGTTTCCTAGCAATGAGATTGCAATGGAACTAATTAAAAAATCTGGAGTGCCTATTGCGGCACCAAGTGCTAACACATCAGGAAAACCTAGTCCTACTAAGGGCGAGCACGTGATAGAAGATCTAGATGGCAAGGTAGATATGATAATAGATGGCGGCGAAGTGGGGCTTGGACTTGAATCTACCATAATAGATGTGACAGGTAAGCCTACTATTCTAAGACCTGGATTTATAACACAAGAGATGTTAGAAGAGGTGATAGAAGAAGTAGAGTTAGATAAAACTATTTTGGCGAAGCCTACTGAGGATTTTGCACCAAAGGCACCGGGAATGAAGTACAGGCATTACGCGCCAAAGACTGATTTAGTGATAGTAAGAGGCGATGCCGAAAAAGTGGCAGAGCGAATTCGAGAAGAGATAGAAAACACTGATGAAGCAGCAATCATAACGGTGGATGAACATTTGCACCTATATGACGGGGTAAACGCAAAAGTTGTTTCATGGGGAAGTTTGGATGAGATGAATGAAATCGCCCATCAAATATTTGACGCATTAAGACGCGTGGATGATTGGGGCGTTAACATTATTTATTGTGAGGCCTTTGAAGAAAAGGACCTAGGTCTAGCAGTAATGAATAGATTAACCAAAGCGGCGGGATATCAAGTGATTGATGTATAGCGAACGGAGGTAACTATGCTAGAATTTAATAAAATCATTTTTATAACTGAAAATGATAATTCGGAGGGCCCCCTGGCGGCTGTTCTGTGTAAGAAATGGCTACCACTTGAAAAGATAGAGGTAGAATCAAGAGGATTGGCGGTAGTGTTTGAGGAACCTATGAATCCAAAGACAGTGGCCGTGGCAGAGTCTAATGAATTTGAAATTGAGCACACATCCAAGCAATTGCAAGATGACGATTTTGGAGAAGACGTATTAGCATTAGTTTTGGATGAGGCTAAAAAGCAGACGGTGTATGACGAATACCCATCGGCAGTAAATGTGTATACTATTACAGAGTACGTGAACGAGGCTGGAAGTATTTTGAATCCTGATGGCGGGGACCTATCAGATTACGCACAGC
>JAGCPW010000027.1 GCA_017965495.1 Eubacterium sp.
AAATCTTCGCTAGCTTCGCCCGTAGCTACCACTACGCACTGTCCCATTATATCTCTTACTACAAAACCGTCTTTAATCTTCATCATATCTCCAATCGAATTTAGTCTTCCTTGCTACTCTCCCACTTATCACCAGTCAACTTTTCAAAACTACACTTCGCAGCTTCTTCTGATATGTCACAATTTAATTTATAGAAAGGAACTGCCTCAGCCATTTTCTTAAACAGATCAACCACCTTAATTAGATAGTCTGGCTCATCCGCAAGATATAACTGACTCATAAACAGTTCAATATTCTCTCCTGGATGCATGCTCTCGATAGAATTCTTGGTTCCTTGCTCTATCATACACACTCCCGCCAAAGGCGCACTAGTGTTTATCTGCCAGCCTTCTTTGCCGCACCATGGTGCTCCGTGCACATACACTTTCCCCTCGTCAAAGGAAACCTCAGGCTTATCACCGTTAATAACGTTAACCTTATCGCCCAAGAACTTCTTCCACAAAGCAATATGAGTAGACTTTCCAGTACCGCTAGGAGCGGTAAAAATGTAAGCCTTTCCATTGTACTCAATGGTAGCTCCATGCATCAAAAGCATTCCGTGGTTTGGAAGATCAGTGGCAATTTTTTGCATAACACAGCAAAACTCAATGTAGCCTGGCTCCTTGTTAGGTAAGTCTTCTTCCATCCACTTACTATAATCTTTATCAGTATAAGAAATCTGATATACACTATCAGATTTCTTATCTTCATCAATCAAATACTCACTAAACTTTTTCTCAAGATATGAGTATTTATATTCTATTTCGTATTGGATGCCAGCAATCTGGCATAACATCTTTTTATTATCCATCGATTAGTGGTCCAAATCCTGGTTCATCATCTTGATCTTTTACGTCAAAGTTTCCACCTTTGCCGCCTTTTTTGTCGTCCTTTTTACCGTCGCTCTTTTTACCGTCACTCTTCTTGCTGTCACTCTTCTTGTTATTCTTTTTACTTGAACTATTCTTTTTAGATGCCTTGTCTTTTTTAGATGAACTTTTTTTCTTGTCCTTGTCGTTTACCAAGTCGTTAACATCATCGCCGTTACTCTTGTCGGCATTCTCCACATCTATATCAGACTTTGCACCTTTTCCTTTTATTACTTTTCCGTTTTTATCAGTCTGTACTTGTGCATCTTTGTCTGCGCTAGTTATTACATTTCCATTAGCATCTGTCACTTCTTGTTTTTTAGCATCATTACAACCACAGCCAGCAGCTGAGAATACCAAAACAACAGTAGCCACAGCTACTATTAAAACTCTTATTTTACCAATCTTCTTTTTACCCATAACTAATACCTCTCAATCAATTATAATCTACTACAATAGATTGATAAAAAATCAAGCACCACATACGAATATGTGATGCTTGTTTATTATTAATATAATCTTGTCGACTGATTAGTTGTTAATCAAATCGCCAATATCGTCTCCGTCGCCGTCATCCCAGTTATCCAATTCACCACTATCATTAAGTGTAGTGATAGAAGCGTCGATTAGAAGAATTTCAGCTTCAGGATCTTTGTAAAACTTTTTCATAACTATCTCTCCTTCTTCTTTATAGTTATCTCAAACATCATAACTATAATACCATACGTTTTTTATTATTTCAACTATTTACCCAATTAATGGTCCAAAACCTCCACCTGGTCCTGTTTCGTCGTCGTCATTGCTGTGAACATCAAAACCACTCTTCATATTATCTATAAAGTACAATTCCATTGTAGGGTCTTCATATTCTTTCATAACAACTCCTCCATTATCAAGTAAATAAATTATTTAGAACTATTACTTATAATTATGTGTTAACTAGTTTTGTGGATAAACGCCTGGAGTTCCTTCTACTGTAGTTCCATCTAGTGTTACGTAGAATGGTGTTACATTCCATGTAGAATTTTGTCCAGCATCTTCCATTCCTCTTATAGTGTATGTGAAGAAGTAACTTGAATCTTCACTAAATACTGTAGGAAGAACGCTTGTTCCATCAGCTGTAATCTTTGAGTATAGTTTCTCTGTAGTCTTAGTCTTTTCAGAAACAGTAGACTGCTTATATGTACCACTGAACTTAAATCCAACTTCTGCATAGTCCATGCTATCTACTGAACTTAAGAAACGAATTGCGCTACCATCAAGTGCTACCTGGAATTTAGTTCCAAGAACATCTTCGTCGATAAACTTAGCATAAGCAAGTCCTGTAGTGCCTGTGTATGGTTCGATGCATGTATCATCTGTAAACCATCCAGCAAAGATTTTGCCTGCCTTAGTTGGATATGTATATGGTGTAGTTGACTTGTATTCAGATACATCATAGTATCCTTCTATTTCACTACCAAATACAGCTAGCTCGTAAGGTGAAATACCATATCCACGAGCGTTATCACTCCAACCAGTAACAACTACCTTAACGTATCTAGCGTTTGAGCTAATGTTCTTAGATAGTTTAATAACACCTTTGTTGTTTGCTAAGCCAGAAACTGTAGCTACTGGAGTGTCTCCGTATACTCCATCAGCTCCGGCTGTATAAATTTCATAGTCAGTAGCATTTGAAGCTTCCCAACTTACTAATACTGTTTCTACTGTGTATAATCCCTCTAGATCTACAGCAAAGTATGTATTATCAATATTCTTATCTGCCTGCCATCTAGAATCTTTATTACCGTCACAGATGTTTCCAGCTGTACCCTGGTTAGAAGCCACTATAGGTGTCTTCTGATAAGCCAAGTTCTCTGATGTATTAATCTTAGCCATATATTCTTGAATCTCTTGCTCTTCTGGTGTAAGACCAGGAATAGTAATTTGAACTGTACCAGTACCTGTTGGTCTATCCCAAGCATCATATGATTCAACAATCAATGTATATGTTTGTCCTTCTTGAACTTTAATGCTAGCATCTCTAGTCTGAGCAACATTATCCACACCAACCATTGGCTGTACAGCATTATCGTTAAAGATCCATCCGTTGTTTAATGTTGCTGCAGCATGTGCATTATCTACCTGTCCTAGGTATACATATGATTTTGTTGTTCCTGATGGGTTTGTCCAATCTGCCCAGATATTGTGATTTTCTTCAATAGCTGCTGTTCTTGGTGTGATTGTGATAGTTTCAACTACTGGAGCTGGAGGCATTTCTTGTTCTGTAGCCTCTACTGTTAATACATGCTCACCAACAGCTAGCTTTCCACCAATATCAACTGTCTTTCTATAAAATGCCACTGCAGAAGCTGTATCTGAGAATATTGTATTACCATCAACTTTCAAATCAATTTCATAAACCTTTGTATTATCTAGTCCTTCATAGTTAATGTGAAGCTGCATTGTCCATCCACCAACGTTACCTGATCTGATAACGTTTACTGGTAATGTATATAAATCTGATTCATCATTAGCAACTTCAAGTTCAGCTCCACCCCAAGCGCCTGAGTAAGCAGCTGTAAGACCAGGTACTGCATTATATTCAGCACCGTCTTCTACTATAAAGCTTCCATCTGCTTGACGGTGAACCCATCTATCTAAAGCTGATATCCAAGTATGTCCTGGAGCCTGAGTAGGTTCTTCTGTTTCAGTTTCACTTTCGGTCTCTGTTGGAGCCTGTGTCTCTGTAGGAGCCTGTGTTTCTGTAGGTGCTTCTGTTGAAGGCACTACTGAAGGTTCTTCTGTTTCTGTCTGAGACTCTGTTGGAGTTGGATTTAAATTTTTAAATTTCAACTCAACATCATCATTAGGTGCATAGTGAATCTGTACATTCACTTCTTCTTTATCCAATGTTGAACCGTAGAATAATAATCCTGCGCCCATTGCATAGAAAGTACCCTTGTCTCCATCACCGTTAATAGTTGTTTGAACACCATCAATAGTAACTGTCATAGGAGCACCGTCACCTGCTGGCTGTTCTACATAAACACCATATTCTTCAAGTCCTGCCCAAGCTGGCTTCTGATAACTAATAACTCTAGCCTTTGTCTCGCTCCAATACTTTATATCATTAGTTCCAGCAATGTCCTTCCAACTTGGAGCTGGAGTAGTTGGCTCTGCTGTAGTAGTAGTTGGTCCTGCTGTAGTAGTTGGTGCACTTGGATCTACTGTTGTAGTCTCCGGATCAGTCTTTAATGGACAATAAATAATAATCTTTGATGTTCCTCCATTCCAAGAAACGTCAATCTCATTATATTTTCTGTCCAAATAATTTGCACAATTATAACATCTCAATCCAGCACCTTCTGGAGTTACACTGTTCTCAACTCCATTAATAGTTGCTGTAAGATCAGCTGCAGACCAAGCTCCGCCTGAAATATACAACTCACCAAATGCAACATTTTGGAATAAAATGTTCAAAGTTTTTGAATCATCTTCCGCCACGGCATATTGAGATCCTTTTAGTGTTGGATCAAATTCATTATTCTGATTGTTTACTATATCTCTAAAAGTAAGATCAGAATAATCATCAGCCTTTGCACTACTTGGTACAAAAGCTAGCCCTGCTACTAACATAGCTATAGAGCATGCAATAGCAATAACTTTCTTTGAAAATCTTGATAATTTCATTTTAGTCTTTCCTCCTTGAAAATATATAGAAATCCATAAAAATACAGTTTCTCAAACTAATTATTATTTTAGTAAAAATCAAACATTTATTAAAGTATTCTTTTTGTAAAGAGTGTCTATATTTTACTCATTTATTCCACTTATCAATATTTTATCAACATATCATCATATTTGCGAAATCAAGACTGCTCCCCCACTTGTTTCTTCTATATATAATAAAAAAGACCGGTGCCATAGCACCGATCTTTTTCTATATAAATATTCTATATATTATTACGATGGGAATCTTCCAGTTCTACCGTAAACTGTTGTTCCATCTAATGTTACGTAGAATGGAGTTACAACCCACGAGGAATAAA
>JAGCPW010000028.1 GCA_017965495.1 Eubacterium sp.
TATGTAGTTATTCCATGTTCCACGCTCACCAATATTCTTTGGTATATCTGATTCAGAAACTAACTTTAATATAGAACTAAAGTTAAGTTTGATATTAGATGGATATGCGCCGTAAGTGTTAGGCTCTAGAGTTATTCTATCCTGAGTAACTACGACAAAATCCTTAGCCGAAGTTTTAACTTGCCAAGCTTCTAGCCATTCTTGTTTATCCTGGCAAAAAGCAACATCCTCAGATGAAACCCAGCCAGTTACTGTATCGCAGTATCCCCAGTAATATGTCTTTCCATTAACATCGGCTTTTTGTCTAATAACAAAAGGATCATTAACATTAAGTGCCACTAGTACTAACTCATCATCAGTATCATTTGCACTATAACCTACAAAATCAGATGTAGGCCAGCTACGAACTTCTGCAGTCTTTGTAACTATCGCATAGTCATTGTTTCTTTCAGGATCAGCATATCCTGTGTATCCGATAGCCGCAGTTAGTTTTCCAAAGTAATCATTCTTATCTATTTCTGTTCCATCGATAAAGCAAGGGTCTGTTGGAATCTCGCCGCTGTGTGCCAAAGAATCTCTAAGTTCAAATGCGTTATATGTTAAAGGAAGACCTACTAGGTCATTCATATACGTGCCCTTAGAAGAAAGTGCATTGGCATTTAAAGCATCTATCTCCTCTGCATTCATTAATACTTCGTTGGCATCTGTCTTTGTGCGAGATGACCAATAGTCCGCTTTACACATTTCTTCTGTCACGCCATATGCGTATGTAACATTACCAGCTTTAGATTTTTCTTTAGTATCTACTGATTTATAGATTACATCCGCTGAAACTGTAGTGGCAAATAGTGCCATAACCGTTAAAGTTACTACTAATAATCTTTTCACCTTATTTAATAACCTCCACTACTTCTCCAATATACATATAGTGCCAGTCTTCATCGCCGTAAAACATATCCTTAACATCCTGTGGCATATTCTCTGGCTCTATTAACTGCTTGCTTAATTTCTTACATACAAGAGTCATCTCTGCTTCTTTAAATGTCATAGTGTTAGCTACTGCTTCTGGTGTTAGGCCTGAATCATTCATCTTATCAATATCTCTACCAGACTTTGAACCCATAACTCCTAATACATCTCTGCATTCCTCTGGATAGAAACTTACTGTAAAGTAATCATTGTTATCCATAAACTCACGTGTGTATCTAGACTCTCTCACATATGTGGTAGCGATAGGCTTACCCCATAGTGTTCCTAGACTACCCCAGCTGATTGTCATTGTGTTAAAGCTGCTTTCATCTCCTGCTGTTAACAAAGCCCACTGCTTGTCAAACTTTGAAAAAATATCTAATTCTAAATTCATAATGTTCTCCTTTTTCTATTTTTATTTTATTATATCAACTCACGACAATTTTGTAATTCTATTCATGTTTTTTACTTTCGTGCTAATATTATGTTTTATATTAGCACAAAAGTAAAGAGCACATTTAATGTGCTCTCAAATTGAAATATGTGTACAATAAAAGTACCCATCTTCACTAGTCATTTCCTTCATAAGGACCCCATGCTTCTTTTAGCCTTGCGTCTACCTTATCAGCTTCTCTGTTAATCTTATCCATGTCCATTGGGGGAGTTTCAGCTATCTGTTTCATTATCTTTTCACCTACACCTGGAGGCAACGCCGCCATATTAGGTTTCCAATATCTAATTTCTCTTTTATTAGCCATCTAAAACTCCTTTCTGTTTTATCACTTTTTGTAGAAAAGTGTTACCGTAGTTATTTATGTACAACATTATTTATCTAGTAAAGTTTATCCTTCAGGACCCCAAACCTCTTCTAGTAACTTCTCCGCCTCTATAAATATTTTATCACCATTCAACATTTTGTCAACATATAATTTATGTGATATTATGTCACATATTGTAGCGATAGTGCTCCAAAAATATAGATTATTTATGTGACATTATCAAATAACAAAAAAGAGGTCGCAATTTGCGACCTCAAGTTTCCTACAAATCAAAAATACTCATCTGTCCATCTTTCCAAGATTTTTGGTTAGCCTCGTGCACTACATCATCGTCATTTAACTCACCTGCAAGAAGTGGTGACTTGGGATTGTGATGTTTCATATTGTAAACCACAGTCTCCCTATCATAATTGGCATAACAGTATTTGCATCCGTGGCCACAAGTATTATATGCCCCTATATCAGCACCCAGCAAGCATTGACACTCTGCCCTAGCATTCTGTGGTTTAGGCACCTTAAGATGCGTGCCAATAGCATCCTCCAAAACACCCTGCGACAAACACCCGCTAGCATCCACATTGTCTCGAACTAGTTCTTCCCTCTCGCAACAAAGGTGAATTTGCATGTTATTGTCACGAGCAATTTTAGAAAAAGCATCTATTAACATTTCCTGGTCGCTAAAACTTACACTCTTAACACCCGGGAAGTTTTTCTTCGTCTTCTCATATAAATCAATAAAACTAACCACCACTTGATTAGTAGAGCCTTTCAGTTTCTCAGACATCTCCCTAAATGCATTTATATGAAAGTCCACATCGTACTTCTCATCTATAAAAATAGGATCATAACGCCAGCTCATCTTCGTCGGTCCCACCTTCCTCGACAAAGAAATAAAAGAATCCATCACTACATCTTTGTCTGGGACGAATGGCTCGATGTCCTTACCATACGGAGTGATTGTGACAAACCAGAACATATCAAAGTCTTTTAGTTCATCTAGTCTATCTAACATAGGCGCAGGATTCTTCGTACAGAAAACTATGGCATCAATAACATCAGGTGACAAAATGTACTTTGTCACCTGTGTTGGATTATAGGGATTTCTCACTATAACATATCCGTCTTTAATTCTTTGGTAAAACCAGTTACTGTAGTAAGCTGGTATGTCTGTACGACTTCCTGTATTTAAAATCATCTATTTTTGTCCTGTCATTATCTTCACTTCATCTACATACACATCA
>JAGCPW010000029.1 GCA_017965495.1 Eubacterium sp.
AAGGATGATTTGATTGCGAATAATAATAAAATCAACTGGATTCCAAAGAGTATTGGCGAGGGCCGTTTTGGAAACTGGCTTGAAAATGTTCAGGATTGGGGAATAAGCCGTAACCGTTACTGGGGTACACCTCTCAATATCTGGGAGTGTGACTGCGGACATCAAGAGTGTGTGGGAAGCAGAGAAGAATTGGCAAAACTAGCTGGCGATGAATCTGCAGCAGAAGTGGAACTTCACAGACCATACATAGATGATGTAACTCTTAAGTGTCCAGAGTGTGGTGGAGAGATGCACCGCGTTCCTGAAGTAATTGACTGTTGGTTTGATAGTGGAGCTATGCCATTTGCGCAGCACCATTATCCATTTGAAAATAAAGAAGTGTTTGAAGAGCAGTTCCCAGCGAAGTTTATCTCTGAGGCTGTGGACCAGACACGTGGTTGGTTCTATACACTTTTGGCTGAATCTACTATCCTATTTAACAAGCCACCTTACGAAAATGTTATCGTACTTGGTTTGGTACAGGATGAAAACGGCCAAAAGATGAGTAAGTCTAAGGGCAATGCCGTTGATCCATTTGAAGCGCTCGAAACTTACGGCGCCGATGCTATCCGTTGGTATTTCTATACTAACTCAGCGCCTTGGCTTCCAAATAAGTTTTCAGGAAAGATTGTGCAAGAGGGTCAAAGAAAGTTCTTAGGAACTCTTTGGAATACATATGCATTCTATGTGCTATATGCTGAGATTGACCAGTTTAATCCAAATGATTACAAATTAGATTACGATAGTCTAAGCGTCATGGACAAATGGCTACTATCTCGTATGAACACGATGGTTAAGACTGTAGATGAGAGTTTGGCTGATTATAAGATTCCTGAGGCTGGAAAGGCTTTGGATGAGTTTGTTGACGAGATGAGTAACTGGTATGTAAGACGTTCACGTGATCGTTTCTGGGGCCAGGATATGCCACAAGATAAGATAAACGCTTATATGACGCTATATACAGCGCTTGTTACTGTTGCAAAGGCTGCAGCGCCAATGATTCCATTTATGACAGAAGACATCTACCAGAACTTAGTAAGAAACGTAGACAAAGATGCTCCTGTTTCGGTTCATTTGTGTGAATTCCCTAAGGTTAATGAGGCACAAATAGATACTGAACTAGAGGATGCTATGGCTAAAGTATTAGACGTTGTAGTTTTGGGACGTTCATGTCGTAATGCTTCTAATATCAAAAACAGACAGCCTATCGGCCAGATGTTTGTAAAGGCTGACTTTGACTTGTCTGATTTCTATAAAGAAATAATCTTAGATGAGCTTAATGTAAAGAAAGTTACATTTACTGATGATGTGAGTGACTTTACATCATACGAGTTCAAGCCACAGCTCAAGACTGTTGGTCCTAAGTACGGCAAAGTCCTTGGAAAAATCCAGGGAGCTTTAAAGGAACTTGACGGCAACAAAGCTATGGAAGAGTTACAAAGCGAAGGCGCTTTGAAATTCAACTTTGACGGAGTGGACGTTGAATTGACTGAAGAAGACCTTCTAATTAGCACAGCTCAGGTGGAGGGTTATGTATCAGAAAGCGATAATGGAATCACTGTTGTACTTGATACTAACTTAACTGATGAGCTAATAGAAGAAGGATTCGTTCGTGAGATAATCTCAAAAATCCAGACAATGCGTAAGGATAACGATTACGATGTTATGGATAAGATTACTTTCTCTTTGAAGGGTAATGATAAGATTAAAGAGATTGTTCAGAAGAACGAGGAAATAATTAAACACGAGACTCTCACTGAGGAGGTTGTCTACGATGAAGTGGTGGGTGACGAGAAAGAGTGGAGTATCAATGGCGAAGATGTAGTGTTTGGTACGAAGAGATAATAATTGATTTTCAAAAGGTAAGAACTGGTGCATAAACACCAGTTCTTTTTATTAACGTCCTAATCCTTTTAGACTCAAAAAAATAACCGCCAGTCTTCTCTGACGGTTATTCTATAACCAAACGAAAGGCTAACCGTATATCGGTTGCTCTTTCAATTTAATTATAGCTGACATGCGGAATATGTCAATACATTCTTACCCCCCAATAATAAGTATTTTTCCTAGAAAAACCCCACAAAATATGGTAAAATAAGTGACGGTCGGTGGTTTATAATATGCTTATTTGAACCACCTTATTTTTTTATAGTGAGGAAGATTCTTTAATAGATTGCGAGGAAAATATTAAATGAATTCAAAAGAAAAGAAACAGTACAAAGAACGATTCATTAACAGGGCGCACGAGATGGCGCGTATGTTATATCGTAAGAATTTAGAGGACGTGAGTGATCGTCATAAGTATATGTGCGTAGGCTTGGCTGTTAAGGATACAATTATTGATGATTGGATTGCTACTCAGAAAGCATTTGATGAGACGGATGCTAAGACAGTTTACTACTTATCAATGGAATTTTTGATGGGTAGAGCATTCGGTAATGCTATCTTAAATCTTTGCGAAAGAGAAGAGATTAAAGAAGCAATTGATGAGATGGGATTTGACTTAAATGTGCTTGAAGAGCAAGAAGAAGACGCTGCTCTTGGTAACGGTGGTCTTGGAAGATTAGCTGCATGTTTTCTAGACAGTCTAGCTACTCTAGGCTATCCAGCATACGGATGTGGTATCCGCTACAAATACGGAATGTTTAAGCAAGAAATCGAGAACGGTTTCCAGAAGGAAGTTCCAGAGACTTGGCTTAAGCACGCAAACCCACTCGAGATTAGAAGAGATGAGTACACTTGCGAGGTTCGTTTTGGCGGAACTGTAAGAGTGGACTATAGA
>JAGCPW010000030.1 GCA_017965495.1 Eubacterium sp.
ACATGCTATTTTCTTTGTAATTTGGTTTTTCATAATAAAATAACCTCCAATAATTTGTAACGCATTGGAATTTGTAAATGTTACAAATGTATTACAATTATAACAATAAATGCATTATTGTCAACCACTTTTTGCTATTTTTTCAAGTTTCATCACATTTGTGAATTTGAGTTATGTAAAGTTATTCACACTATCTTTTATTATACTCCTTTTTTATGTAAAGTAAAAGTGGCTTTTTTTTACTTTTTGTGCTATCTTTTTTCTAGATAAAACACTAGTCATTATTATATACGAAAAATCAATATAATTATGATAGTCAGGAGATAAATATGCAAAAAGCAGTAATTATAACTGGAGTATCCGGAGATATAGGTGGCGCAATCGCCAAAGCCTTTGACGAGGACGGTTATGTGGTAGTTGGAACTTATTTTAACAGCGATTCTGCGGTTGAACGCCTAGCAGATGAGTTAAATAACGATAGTTTCTTCTATAAATATGATTTGCGCGATTCTTCTTTTGCAGAGAACTTCGTCAAAGAGTTAGAATCTTTGGATCTTACATATGAAGTATTAATAAACAATGCTGGAGCTTCGCTATTCGAGGAGTTACGAGGTCTTACTATAGATAAATGGAATGATTTGTGGAACTTAAACGTTACTTCCACTCTCTTCCTATCTAAGGCGATTACTCCACTCTTTCTTAAGGGTGGCAAAGGACACATAATTAACATTTCATCTGTTTGGGGCGAGTGCGGTGCATCTATGGAAGTGGCTTACTCCACAACTAAGGGTGCAATCAATGCTTTCACTAAGGCCTACGCCAAAGAAATGGCACCTTCACATATCCAAGTGAATGCTATAAGCCCTGGATTTATTGATACAAAGATGAATGCCCGCATTCCAGATGACGTTAAAAGCACTATTATAGAAGAAATCCCAGCCGACAGATTGGGTACACCAAAGGATGTGGCAGATGCTACACTGGCGCTAACTAAAGCTGGCGAATATATAACCGGCCAAGTCATTAATGTAGACGGCGGTTGGCAAGTTTAAAAAAGAACCTCAAATGAGGTTCTTTTTTATTCCCTAATTCCATAAACATTTTTCTTTGTCGTAATAAACAGAATATTCTTGCCTGGTCCGCCAAAGTCAAACGTCAATGGATGTTTAGAAACATTTATACTCTTAATAAATTTTCTTTCCTTGTAAACTTTTACTTCATCATCGCCCACATAGATAAAGTCGTTATGCTTCTTAACTCTGTAAGTTCCCTCGTTAATAATAACTCTAGGTTTCTTTAGCATTCCCTCTTCATCTATCTCGCACATGTAAACTCTATTATAAAGTTCATCCACACTGTAAAGTTTTCTGCCAGGTTTTGACTTTGTAAGATTAGTAGCTCGAATCAAATCAAAGTGATATGGAATGATTGTACTTCCGTCTGGTGCAAGATAGGCAAACTCTGGTTTGAATTGCAAAATCTTAGCTACATCATTTCCGTCTCTCCATCTATTACCTGGATAAAGAACTCGTTTCGGTTTTTTCTTACCAATTCTCACCTTTTCAAGTTCCTTAATCTTTCCATGATCTAGTGTAAAGACTTTGATCTGCACTCTCCTATCATACCAACCGTGGAACGAAGAACCATGCGAATCTACAGGTCTCATAACCTTGATAGGCTCGCCGTCTTTTGTCGCACCCATTGGCACTGAATACTCACCCACTATTATCAAGTTGTCCTTTGTATCTACTCCCACAGAATTAATCTTGTAAGGTGAATCAAACACCACGGACAAATCCAATGTATCTTTATCTATCTTGTAGAGTTTCTTGTCCAAACTATCCACGAACAAGAAGTCTCCATCATTTGTCGCAAACGATCCATCGGCAAATCTAAATCCAGCAAACAACTTAACTGGCGTATGTGAATTGTTAACCGAGTCGATGTATGCCTGCTTCGAATCGTTATTAGTATTCACTTCCACCATCGCTGCTTGCGCAGGGCGAATAACAATTCTTGAATTAACATCCAAAAGGAAGTTTGAAATCGTGTATTTCATTTGGCTGAAGTTGTGGACATTGAAGAACTTCACCTTCTGGCAGTTGTAAGTCTTTGCGCAAAAGCTAAGTGGCGTATCCACAAACACAGTTCTAAAACAATACACCGTAGCAAACACCACATTCTTGCAATCGTGCATTTCTATAGGTAGAACAAACTCACCCTCGTTCTTCTCCTCTTCAAACTGCATGCCATAAAGCTTTGCATTCTCGACATTTTTCATCACAAGTTCATTTCGAACATGATGCTCAAGAGAAATTGCATACATATCTATTTCATTTTTCGTATCTTCTATATAAATACCGGCGCTGGCATATGGACTAGCTGTCCAAATATTTTTGAACGTTCCACCGCCGCCTTTTATCATAAGACTTGGGTACTGCGAATCCCACTTGCGCTCAGGTCTAGCCTCACCCACACGACCTGGTCCATAAGGAGGAACTCTATCTCCCGTCTCCATATCAAACGCGCCATGTCCGCCGTAGAACTTGATGTCGTTCATCAAGCCCTTCTTACAAGTCCACTCTACAGCTGATATTCTAGGGTTAATTCCACCAGCATCTATCGCCAAACCAGACACTACATTATCTTCGGTAGTCTGAATGAAACCAATGGCTTCGCCAAATCCTTCAAAGGCTTCTGTATTATCTCTAACCACAAGTCTTGTTCTACCAGAATGAAGTCCGATAAGCGAACTATGTTTTGGCATAACAATTGGTCTAGTAAACACATATTCTCCCTGAGGGAAATAAATGTGTTTATTCTTCTTAAATGCTTTTTCGATAATGTCACTGTTGTCAGTTTCGCCATCATTAACGAAACCAAGATCTATAGCATTTGCCCAATTCTTTGTCTCGGGCATTTCTTTTTCTTTTGAATCAAGGAATGTGTAATCCACATCAAGTGCGTATCTGTAAATTTGATCGTGCACTTGCTTCTCTGGATAATCAGTACTTACCTTTGTGCCGTGGATATATTTTCTAATTTTGCATTGGTAGTCTTCGTTCGCTACTACGCGCTTTGTGTCCTTGTACTCTGCTATCGACTCAACACTCTTTAAGAAACAGTCATACATATTGACCTGTGTAAGAGCATTTTCATCCATCGCCACATTCATCACACAGTTCATATCC